>JACPZD010000002.1 GCA_016195665.1 Gammaproteobacteria bacterium
ATTGCGCAAGGCCGCCAAACGTACAGTCAGCGATTTGTGGGATGAAATCGGAAAACTCCTTGATGCGTTCTCGCTAGACGAATGCAAAAACTATTTTGCGTCTTCTGGATATGTATGTGCTTAAATCAAAAATGCTCTAGTAATCAGTATGGCGATACCTTCATCCCAGCTGCTCACTCTCCCAGTTAAGACAGCTGCCCGTCTCCTTGCCCTTGCTTTGCTCGAAGAAATACAGCGCGCACAACAGCGTCTTGATGATCCTAAAGACACTGAAGCCCTGCATGATTTCCGCGTCGCATTGCGGCGCTTACGTAGCTGTTTGCGTGCCTACAAACCTTATCTCAGAGAGAGTCTATCCAAGACGATGCGCCGTCAATTGCGTGAGCTGGCCGCTGTGACACGCACGAGCCGTGACCTCGAAGTACAGCTTGCCTGGCTGTATAAACAACTCTCCCGGCTTGGCGCCCGGCAGCGTATCGGAGCGCGCAGGATGCTCCAAAAGCTGAAAGACCGCAAAACGGTAGCCGATCGTGAACTTCATCGTTATATCACCACAACCTTCAGCCACATCCAAGCTAGACTCGAGCGGCGCTTGTCTTTCTATACCGTAACCGTGAGCTTGCATAAATCATCACATGAACAAAGTTACGCGGGGGTCGCTGCAGAGCGGATCGTACAATTAGGGCAAACATTGCAACAGCATCTTTCAAAAGTCCAATCAATAACCGATGAGCAAGAAGCTCATCAAGCTCGTATCGCAGGCAAGCATTTGCGTTATCTGTTGGAGCCCTTCGCTGAGTCATTAGAGGGTGATGCGATGCTCATTGAACAGTTGGAATCCTTGCAGGATCTGCTCGGTGACTTGCACGATGCACAAATACTTGCCAATGAGATCGACATTGCCAGCCAGCAGTGGCCGAACGAAGCCCAGGAGATCCGCGGACTCACGGCGCTCGCTAATCGGCTCAGCAAACTTACTCAAAAGGCGTTTGCAAAGTTGGAGGCCGGCTGGCTGGATGAACATGGCAAGGTTTTTTTCACAACGCTGCATGACGTCGCTAAAAACCTGTTAAGGAACCCCTGATGTGTCAGAGGTTCCGTGTGGTACAGGGGCGAGCAGCTTTGCTGCGAGCGGGTAAGCCACGGACGGCTTACCCTGGTCTGCAAGCGGGGCGGAATCCGAGAGCACCGCGAGCACCGCCATTTCTCAACTCTATCGGCCCGGCATCAGGACTCCGTAGATACTCATAAGTCAGTAAGTAAGACTACACTTCCTGCTACGTCCCCGCCCCCTATGTAGGGGGGTGAGGCAGCGAAGCTGCCGAACGGGTGCACAGGGATGTGCACCCTGGACTTTTGCGCGGCGCAGGAAGCACAGCGCAGAAGACAGGGTGGGGGTAGGTATAACAGGGTATTTACTCAGGAGTCACGTCATAAGCATTGTTACCCTACTTTGTGACTCCTGAGTAACGCCGGCTCGGCGGCAACAGCCTTACTGCGTCTGCTTCTTAGCAACACGTAAAACATCGGCGTGAGCAGCAGGCCGAACAAGGTGACGCCAAGCATTCCGGCGAATACCGCGACGCCCACCACGTCCCGGCCCTGCATCTCCAGTTCACGCGCGAACTCGACGATCAGGATCGCATTTTTGCACGCCAGCCCCACCAACACAATAAATCCGATCTGGGTGAAGATATTATTATCGTTGCCGGTGAACCACACACCTGCGATGGCGCATAACAGACACATCGGCACAATCAAAATCACCGCGAGCGGCAGCGTCCAGCTTTCGTAGAGCGCGGCGAGCACCAGAAACACCAGCAGCACGCACAGCGGGAACACCAGAATGGCGGTGTTACCGGCGAGGATTTGCTGATAGGTGAGATCGGTCCATTCAAAGGTGATGCCGTTCGGCAGCGTTTCCCTGGCGAGTTTTTCGATGAGCGCCTGCGCCTGGTTGGGGCTTAAGCCCAACGCGATTAAGAATTCACTGCGCCGCGAAGATCTCGACTCCCGCTTTCCAGGTCTGTTGGACGCTGTGTTACGCGCCTCGAAACCGCTTTAGCTTCCTGACGGGCTTAAAGATAGGTCTGATCCACATAGCACCAACGCCACTCTTCGCCCGGTTCAAAGGATTGAATAATAGGATGACCGGTGCCGTGAAAACGCCTGGTTGCGTGTTTATTCTTCGACGAGTCGCAGCAATCCACATGCCCACAGATCAAACATAGACGCAGTTGTACCCCTTCGTCTCCAGTCTTGAGACAGCCTTCACAGCCCGGCGCGCTGGGTGTCACTTTTTGGATTTGATCAAGATGTGTGCATTGCGCGGTCATGGCCTGGCTCCTTTCATATTATTACTTCAGCAAGTTCCACTTGGATACTTATCAGGGTGCGACCAGGATCGGCGGCCGCGGTAATCGGCCGTCCTATAACCAGATAATCAGCGCCCTGCCGCAGCGCCTCCGCCGGCGTCATGGTGCGCTTTTGATCGCCCTTATCCGCACCCTGTGGGCGCACACCGGGCGTAATCAGGCGAAATTCCTTACCGTGGGCGGCTCGCAGCGCCGAGGCTTCCCAGGGTGAACAGACGACGCCGTCCATACCCGCTTGTTCGGCCAAAGCGGCCAGGCGCATGACATGTTCCTGCGGAGCTCCCGCAAGGCCGATTTCGAGGAGATCGTTGGCATCGAGGCTGGTGAGAATGGTGACGGCAATTAATAACGGGGGTTTGGATTGCGAGCTGATCGCCGCACGCGCCGCCTCCATCATCTTGCGTCCGCCCAGGGCATGGACGTTTATCATCCACACGCCGAGATCCGCGGCCGCAATGCAGGCCTGCGCCACAGTATTTGGAATGTCGTGAAATTTCAAATCGAGAAAGACATCGAAGCCCTGCTTCACTATCTTCTCTACTAATACCGGGCCGCCCCTGCAGAATAGTTCTTTGCCGACCTTTACACGGCATTGCTTCGGATCGAGGCGGCTCAGGAGTTCCAGCGCCTTGGACGGATCGGCAAAGTCCAGCGCGACTATAATCGGCGAGTTATTCACCTTCGACCCCATGGATAGGCTTCATGCTGTTCCAGGTCTTGCAGCTTGGACATTGCCAATGCAGCGACCTCCCTACGAATCCGCAGTGATTGCATTTATAGACGGGTTTTTCCTCGAGCAGCTTTTTTACGAGATCCCTGAGGATCAGGAGGTTGTCTCGCGCGGCGCCTTCGGAATGTGCGAGATTCAATTCGATGAGACGATCTAGGCCGCGCACCGACGGACGTTTACGAAGCTGTTCGGTAATAAAATTAGCGGCCGCATCGTCGCCTTCCTGCTGGCGCAACAGTTCGGCGAGCGCGAGTATCAGGCTGATGCTATTGTGCTTGGCAAGGATCTGTTTTAGATAGGCGATGATCTCGCTGGTCTGCCCCAATTTGTTGTAGCAATCGAGCAGCGGCTCGATGATTTCAGGAAGATAATCAGGGTCCTGCTGCTCGACCCGCTTGAAAGTGCGAATGGCTGCCTTGCAATCTCCCGCCTCCACTTCCATGTCTCCCTGCAGTAAGCTTGCCCTGACACAGTTGCGATCGAATTCCAGTGCGCGTTCGATCATCTGCGCGGCTTGCTCGAGATCTCGCCGCTCCCGCGCCTGTTCGGCCAATTCGCAGTAATAATGGGCGATGACCTCGGAGCAACTTTTACCGCTGACCTCTTCCCATCTTTTCGTTACAGCTATCGCCTTATCCCATTCCTTTTCCTGCTGATAGATATCAATCAGGTGCCGCAGCGCCGGTGCGGTATGGTCGTTCATCTCGATCAGCTCCAGGAACAAGGTCTCGGCGCGGTCGAATAATCCCGCCCGCATATAATCCTGACCCAACTCCAGCAGAGCCAGTGTACGCAACTGACGGCTTAAGGAGGGACGGGCGATAAGATTCTGGTGGATGCGGATGGCGCGGTCCACCTCGCCGCGGCGCCGGAACAGGTTGCCCAGGGCCAGGTGAGTCTCCGCCGTTTCGCTGTCCACCTCCAGCATCTTGAGGAATACTTCTATGGCCTTATCGGGCTGCTCGTTGAGCAGATAATTGAGCCCCTTGAAATAATGAGACGACAGGCCGGGGGTTTTGTAATGCGCGCTGCGGTTGCTGTCGCGCTTGGCGATCCACCAACCCGAGACGGCCGCCACAGGCAACAAGAGCCACAGCAATTCCCACACTATTCAGTCCCTTTGAGAGGCAGGGCCCGCAGATTCGTGATCTCTTCCTGAGCAAGCTGTGCCGACTTGCGAAGCGTGCCCACCTCTCTCTTCAAGCGCAGCAACATACCCATGCACGCCAGGATGCCGAACGCCACCCCCAAGGTCATGGCTGTAACCAGGAGCAGCGATAACGGGGCCTGCCAACTGCCGAAGTAATAATCGAGCTTGACGGGATCTGCGTTGAGCACCGCGAAGCTCAAACCCAGGAGCAGGATGATAAAGAAAAACACTAAACGGATAATACGCACGATGCCACCTCTGACGTACAGGGACGTACTAATGTCGGTCGCTCCCGGCATCTTGCCTCCCATGCCGTACAGGGATGTGCCAATGTCGCGGGAGGCAAGATGCCGGGAGCGACACTGCACAGGATAAGCCTAATAGCGAGGTTGAATCAATCATTACCGGAGCCGTCGCTCCTGCACATCCATGCGCCCGCGACATTAGTACGTCCCTGTACGTCAAAAAAAAACGGCATGGGCTTTTCAGCGCATGCCGTGCGGGTTTTGCACGCCGGTACTTATTTCATGCCGCTATTGACTCGTTCACGCAACTCTTTGCCCGGCTTGAAGTGAGGCACATACTTTCCATACAGCGACACCGGGTCACCCGTCTTGGGGTTGCGGCCGACACGAGGCGGCCGGTAATGCAGGGAAAAACTGCCGAAGCCGCGGATCTCGATCCGCTGACCGTTGGCGAGCGCCTGCCCCATCTGATCGAGCATGGTCTTCACTGTCAGCTCTATATCCTTATAGGCCAACTGAGTCTGCTTGCGGGAGAGTATCTCTATGAGTTCCGATTTCGTCATAATCTGTATCCCTCAGTAGAATCCGTTAAGGATCTCTGTTTATACAGAGATTCCTGCGGTACACGGATGTGCCGCCATTTTTCAAATACGTACGTATTTGAAAAATGAAGAAAGGCAAAAACCACGTTTTCGCTTTTTGCCGGGCAGGAAGCCCCAATGCCGCGGGCGCAGGGATGCGCAGGAGCGGCCGTCTCTGAAAATTCCATGGATGGAATTATTCAGAGTTTCCTTAGGACAGACTTCAGGCGTTTTTGGTCTCCATCTGCTTCTTGAGGATATCGCCTAAAGTGGTGTTGCTTACCGAGCCGCCACGACTGTAATCCTGAACGGCCTCCGCCTCTTCATCACTGGCCTTGGCCTTCATGGAAAGCGTAATGGTGCGGTTTTTTCGGTCTACGCCCAGGAACTTGGACTCCACCTCATCGCCCACCTTCAGCACGGTGCGGACATCTTCGACGCGGTCACGCGATAATTCCGAGGCGCGCAGGTGTCCTTCCACGCCTTCCGCCAGTTGCAGCACGGCCCCTTTCGCGTCCACCTCTTTCACGACGCCTTTTACAACGCTGCCCTTGGTGTGTTCGGCGACAAAATTGGAGAAGGGATCTTTATCAAGCTGTTTGACGCCCAATGAAATGCGCTCACGCTCCGGGTCCACCGCGAGGATCACGGTTTCCAGTTCATCGCCTTTCTTGTAGTTACGCACGGCCTCTTCGCCGGGGGTGTTCCAGGAGATGTCCGACAAGTGCACCAGGCCGTCTATGCCGCCGTCAAGGCCGATGAAAATACCAAAGTCGGTGATGGATTTGATCTTGCCTGTGATGTGATCGCCCTTGTTGTGCGTGGTAGAGAATTCTTCCCAGGGGTTGGGCTTGCACTGCTTCATGCCGAGCGAGATGCGTCGGCGCTCTTCGTCAATGTCCAGCACCGTGACCTCGACCTCGTCACCGAGCTGCACCAGCTTGGAGGGATGAACGTTTTTGTTGGTCCAATCCATTTCGGAGACGTGCACCAGACCCTCTATACCCTCTTCGATCTCGACGAAACAACCGTAATCGGCGATATTGGAAATCTTACCGAACAGGCGTGTGCCTTGCGGGTATCGGCGGGCGAGATAGACCCACGGGTCGTCGCCCATCTGCTTGAGGCCCAGTGAAACGCGATTGCGCTCCTTGTCGAACTTGAGCACCTTGACATCAATCTCATCGCCCACCTTCACCACGTCGCTGGGGTGTTTGACCCGCTTCCAGGCCATATCGGTGATATGCAGCAGGCCGTCTATGCCGCCGAGATCCACAAAGGCGCCGTAATCGGTGAGGTTTTTGACCACACCCTTGACGATCTCGCCCTCTTGCAGAGTCCCCAGCAGGGTCTCGCGCTCAGAACTCGTCTCGGTTTCAACCACGGCGCGCCGTGAGACAACAACGTTGTTGCGTTTGCGATCCAGCTTGATGACCTTGAATTCGAGCTCTTTCCCTTCCAGATGGGTAGTGTCGCGCACCGGGCGCACATCCACGAGCGAACCGGGCAAAAAGGCGCGGATCTCGCTGATGTCCACGGTAAACCCGCCCTTGACCTTGCCGCTGATAATACCGGTGATGGTGTCGCTTGCTTCAAAGGCGCGCTCGAGGCGTACCCAGGTTTGGTCACGCTTGGCCTTTTCACGCGATAATTTGGTTTCGCCAAAGCCGTCTTCCAGCATATCCAGCGCTACATCTACTTGATCTCCGACGGCTACTTCGAGACTGCCGTCCTCGTTGTAGAATTGTTCGATGGGGATGACACCCTCCGACTTGAGGCCGGCGTTCACGATCACCACATCGCGCCCGATATGGACTACTGTACCCGTCACAATCGAGCCCGGACGCATCTGTTTGGTCGTCAGACTCTGTTCAAACAATTCCGCAAAATTTTCCATCATACCCAAATCCTTGACCAATAAATAAAACTGGCCGTTACTCCAAAAAGGCGCCTATGCGCGTTGATAAAATAGTCCGTGTTGGCCGCGCCAATACCGGACCGCCTGATGAATCTACTGCTGCACTACTCTGAAAGCATCTAACAAAAAACGATTTACCGCAGAGGACGCAGAGGAGAATCAACCCGTCTTTAATCGTATCCCTCTGCGTCCTCTGCGGTAAATTATTTATGGATAAGCTCTAAGTGTGACGGCTAACGCCGGGCGTGTTCACGCCATAAGTCCATCACGCGAGCGGCGACCTGCTCGATAGTGAGATCCGAACTATCCAGCACCACTGCATCGTTGGCTGGCGCCATGGGCGCCACACAGCGCGTGCTGTCGCGCACATCCCGTTCAGCTATCTCTTCCACAAGGTTAGGAATTTTAACATCAACCCCTTTGTCTTTCAACTGCTTATAGCGCCTGAGGGCGCGCCTTTCCGCGCTTGCGGTCAAGAATATTTTGAGATCGGCATCCGGAAAAACCACGCTGCCCATATCCCGGCCGTCGGCGACGAGACCCGGCGGGGCGCGAAAGGCCCGCTGACGATCCAGCAGGGCCTCACGCACGGCGGGCAAGGCCGCGACCTTGGAGGCGTCGTTCCCGCACTGTTCGCTGCGCAACATCTCGCCGACGTCCTCCCCTTCCAGCATGACCTGATTCTGCGAGGGCGGTTGCCCTACAGTTCCAGCGACAAATTGCACGTCCAGTTTTTTGGCCAAGGTGGCGAGCGCCGCCTCATTGTCCAAAGGAATACCGCCCCGACGCGCCGCCAAGGCCAACAGCCGGTACAGCGCGCCGCTGTCCAGCAGATTCCAGCCCAAACGCTGGGCGACGATCTGACTGATCGTACCCTTTCCCGACCCGCTGGGTCCGTCTATGGTGATAACCGGGATCACAAAGGCAGATACAAGGGAAAAGATACAAGTTTCATCTTGTCACTGGTCACTTG
This sequence comes from Gammaproteobacteria bacterium, assembly GCA_016195665.1. NCBI lineage: Bacteria > Pseudomonadati > Pseudomonadota > Gammaproteobacteria > Gammaproteobacteria bacterium. The sequence goes on from JACPZD010000002.1 coordinate 7,973, forward strand.
CCGTTATATCCAACCCGGCGCGACGCGCGAGGTCCACAAAACCGGGAAACGAGGTATTGACGTTGGCACAGTCGCGGACGGTGATAGCGTCGGTGGTACAGAGCGCCGCGATGGCGAACGACATGGCGATACGATGATCGCCGCGGCTCTCTATCACCCCGCCACCCAACTGTCCGCCCTCAATGATAATCCCATCCGGGGTAGGCCGCGCATGGATACCCAAGACCCGCAGGCCGTCGGTCATCACCTGGATACGGTCACTCTCCTTCACGCGCAGTTCCTCGGCCCCGCGCAACACCGTTTTACCCTCGGCGCAAGCGGCGGCGATAAATATGGCAGGAAACTCATCTATGGCAAGCGGCACCTGATCCAGCGGAATCTCTATACCTCGCAACCGGCTGCAACGCACGCGGATGTCGGCGACCGGCTCGCCGCCGGCTTCACGTGAGCTGAGCAATTCGATATCTGCACCCATCAGCTTAAGGATATTGATGGCGCCGATGCGTGTAGGATTGATGCCGACATGCTCCAACGTAAGATCAGAACCGGGCGCAATGCTCGCACCTACCATAAAAAAGGCCGCCGAGGAGATGTCGGCGGGCACGTCTATTGCCGTAGCCTTTAGTTGTCCCCCTCCATTAAGGCAGATTTTATTGCCCTGCCGGCTGACGGCATAACCGAAACCCGTCAGCATGCGCTCGGTGTGATCGCGGGTCGGCGCGGGCTCCGTCACGCAGGTGCGGCCGTTGGCATACAGCCCCGCGAGCAGCAGGGACGATTTCACCTGTGCGCTCGCCACCGGCATGACGTAGTCAATTCCGGTGAGCTTTTGGCCGCCGTGAATCTTAAGCGGCGCGGTACCCTGCCCTGTCGCATCAATGCGCGCACCCATGCGCGCCAGCGGCTCCGTCACCCGCTTCATCGGCCGGCGCGACAGCGATTCATCGCCCACCAGCATGCTATCGAAATTTTGCCCCGCCAAAAGGCCGGAGAGCAAGCGCATCGAGGTCCCCGAGTTCCCCAGATCCAGCGGCCCGGAAGGCGCCTTAAGCCCATGCAGCCCAACGCCATGAATCGTGAGACGACCCTGTTTCGGCCCCTCTATCTTCACCCCCATCGCGCGAAACGCGGCCAACGTCGCCAGACTGTCTTCTCCCTCCAAAAAACCGCGCACCTCTGTGACGCCTTCGGCAATCGAACCCAGCATGACGGCGCGGTGCGAGATGGATTTATCTCCCGGCACTCGCAGACGGCCTTGCAATTGACCGCCGGGGTTTACGTTATAGGCAATCATTTGAGCTTAACTATTATTCAGCGCATCACGCGCCGCCTTCGCGCGGCTAAGCAGGGCGAGCAGGGCGGCACTGTCTTTGTCGCGTAAGGCTGCTCCAAAGTGATTAAGGTCAGCGCTAAATTTTTCAATCATCTTCAATATCGCTTCGCGATTGGCCAAACAAATATCGCGCCACATCACCGGATCACTGGCGGCGATGCGTGTGAAGTCACGAAACCCCCCGGCGGCAAAACGGAAGATGTCGGCGTGCTGCTCCATGCGCGCCAGCGTGTCCACCAGCGTGTACGCCAGCACGTGCGGCAAATGGCTGGTCGCCGCCAGTATCTCGTCATGCGCGCGCGCATCCATCTGCACGACTTCTGCTCCCGCCTGCTCCCACATCATGCGCACCTTGTTAAGCGCCTGTGTATCGGTCTCCGGCAAGGGTGTCAGCACCACGCGGCGTTTCTGGAACATCTGCGCGGATGACGCTTCTACCCCACTCTGTTCCATGCCGGCGATGGGATGGCCCGGCACGAAGTTGCCAGGCACTTTGCCAAACACCGCACGCGCCGCTTCAATCACACTCTGTTTGGTGCTGCCTGCATCGGTAATAACAGTCTTGGCATCCAGATGACCCTTGAGCTGGCGCAGTATCGCCTCGGTACTTCCCACGGGCACAGCCAGCACGATCATATCCGCACCTGCGGCCGCCCTTGCAATATCGGTGTCGTAGCGGTCTATCACACCGAGTTCAACGGCCTTTTTTAATTGCGCGCTGTTACGATTGCTACCGACGATCTCCTTGCATGCCCCGGCCTTCTTGAGCGCGCGAGCGAGCGAACCGCCGATGAGCCCGACGCCGATGATAAGCAAGCGATTGATCAGCGGCATGATGCCAAGACCTTCTTCAGCGCTTCGATGCAACGCTCATTTTCTTGAGGTAATCCGACGGTAACGCGCAAATGGCGCGGCATACCATAATTGGCCACCGGGCGCACGATCACACCTTCGCGTAACAGCGCTTCGTAAATGGGCGCCGCGGGCCGGCCTACATCCACAGCGACGAAATTGCCGGCGGAAAGGATGCAGGGAAGCTGCATCGCCGCAAACGCCTCGGTCAATTGTTTCATCCCTTGCCGGTTGACCTCCAGGCTGCGGGCGATATGCTCCACGTCATCCAGCGCGGCCTCGGCCGCGAGTTGCGCAAGACTGTTGACATTAAACGGCTGGCGCACGCGATCGAGCAGATTGGCCACTTCCGGGTGCGCGACGCCATAACCGATGCGCAAGCCCGCCAAGCCATAAATCTTGGAAAAGGTGCGTGCGACAATGAGGTTGGAATAGTTGTCCAGCCATTGCAAGGCATCGGGATAATCGGGACAGGCATCGCAGGCATATTCAAAATAGGCCTCATCCACCACCACCATGACATGGGAGGGCAGGCTACTGATAAAATCCTCCAGCGGTTTGGCCGCAAGCCAGGTACCCGTGGGGTTATTGGGATTGGCAATAAAAATCAGCCGCGTGCGTTCATTGACCAAACCACGCATGGCCTCCAGGTCATGACCCCAGTCACGCGCCGGCGCAACCCGCGCACGCGCGCCGACTATCTGGGTGACAATCGGGTAGACCGCGAAGGCATGCTCCGAAAAAATGACCTCGTGTTCGGGTGTAACAAAGGCACGCGCGGCAAATTCCAGAATGTCATTGGAGCCATTGCCCAAGGTGATTTGGTTTTCGTGCACGCCGGGCCGTGCGGCCAATTTCGCCTTCAGTGCAAAACAACCGCCATCGGGGTAACGCGCCAGATCGTGCAACCCCTCGCGGACCGCCGCTACCGCCAGCGGGCTCGGCCCCAGCGGATTTTCGTTGGAGGCAAGCTTGATCGCGTTCGTCACGCCGTATTCGCGCTCCAATTCAGCGAGGGGCTTGCCCGGCACATACGGTTGCACACACCGGATACCCGGCACGGCGAGATCAATAAATGACATAGAGTATATCCACAAATAGTTCCCCTGTGTCCCTTGCAGTGAAAAGGCTTCACCGCTGAGGACGCGGAGGAAAAGCAAACTATTTTGATCGCACCCCTCTGCGTCCTCTGCGGTGAATTATTTATTATTTATGGAAAGTTCATACTCATCAACGCTGAGTAAGGTTAAGGAATGGCACGCGGATAAGAGCCCAGAACTTTTACAAACGACGCCTCCGCCCCCAACTCTTTGAGGGTCTCTGCAACGTCCGGATCCTGGCTGTGCCCGTCGAGGTCTACGAAGAACACATAGTCCCACGCGGCCTGCCGCGAGGGACGCGACTCGATGCGCGTCAGGCTGATGTTGTAGCGGGCGAACGGTTGCAGCAAATGATACAAGGCGCCCGGCCGATTGCCGGTTGAAATCATAAGTGAGGTCTTGTCGTTGCCGCTGGGCGGCGCCGACTGACGGCCGATGACCAGAAAGCGCGTGGTGTTATTCGCCTCATCCTCGATATCCGCCGCCAACACTTTCAGCCGATAGATTTCGGCAGCGTTGGTTCCGGCGATCGCGGCCACACCGGTTTCCTGCGCGGCGCGCCTCGCCCCTTCGGCATTGCTGCGCACCGCCATGCGCTCGACGCCGGGCAGGTGCGCGTCCAGCCAACGACGGCACTGGGCCAGGGCCTGCTGATGGGCATAGACGCAGGTGACGGACTTGAGATCCTCCATGCGTCCCAACAGATGGTGATGGATGCGTAATTCGATCTCGCCGGAAATCCTCAAGGGGGAGGTCATGAACATGTCCAGGGTATGATTGACCACACCCTCGGAGGAATTCTCGACAGGCACCACGCCATAGGCCATGGCGCCCGCCTCGACATCATGAAAAACCTGCTCGATGGACGATTGCGGCATTAACTGCACCGAGTGGCCGAAGTGTTTTAAGGCGGCGGTCTGGGTGAAAGTGCCTTCAGGACCCAGATAGGCAACGCGCATCGGCTGCTCCAGGGCGCGGCACACCGACATCAGTTCACGGAACAGACAGGCAAGATCCTCGTCACTCAGCGGCCCTTGATTACGAGCCGCAACCTTGCGCAAAATCTCCGCCTCACGCTCGGGCCGGTAACAGTCGGCGCTCTCCCCCAATTCCTGCTTGACCTGGCCCACCTCTTTGACCAGCGCCGCGCGCGCGCTGATTAAGGTCTGGATACGTTCGTCCAGATCATCAATACGGCTGCGTAGCGAGGATAGTTTGTCATCCATAATTAAAGGCAGATACAAGGAAAAAGATACAAGATACAAGTAACCACAAAAATCCCAGATGATTTTGAACTTGTATCTTGCACCTTAGTATCTTGTATCTATTTTTACAACGTCCTTACCGACAACACGCCCTCGATAGCCCGAATTTCTTTAATCACGGACTCAGGGATAGGGCTTGCCGCATCTGCGAGCGTAAACGCGTAGTCGCCGCGCGACTTGTTGAGCAGGTCCACAATGTTGAGCCCGGCCTTGGCCATGGTCGTGGAGATCTGCCCTACCATGTTGGGGACATTGGCGTTGGCGATGGCGATGCGGTAACCCTCGTTGCGCGGCATGATGACCTCGGGATAATTCACCGAATTTTTGATATTGCCGTTCTCGAGAAAGTCGCTCACCTGCTCCGCCGCCATGACGGCGCAGTTATCCTCCGCCTCGGCGGTGGAGGCCCCGAGGTGCGGCAGCGCGATGACGCGCGGGTTGTTTTTGAACAGGTTGCTCGGAAAGTCGCAGACATAGGCGTAGACCTTGCCCGTCTTGATCGCCTCGTCAAGCGCCGGGTCATCAATGATCCCCTCGCGCGCGAAGTTGAGCAGCACTACGCCGGTTTTCATCAGCTTGAAACGCTGGGCATTAATGAGATGGCGCGTGGCGTCGCTCAACGGCACGTGCAGCGAGATAAAATCCGACTTGCCGATAAGCTCGTCCACGCTGGCGGCCTGCTGCACGTTCGAAGAGAGCTTCCACGCCCCTTGCACAGTGATACCCGGATCAAAGCCGATTACCTTCATCCCCAAGGCGAGCGCCATATTGGCCACCTCGCGCCCGATGGCGCCGAGACCGATCACCCCCAGCGTCCGGCCGGGCAGCTCAAATCCCGCAAAATTCTTTTTACCCTCCTCGACCAGCTTGTTGAGGGTGGCATCGTCGCCTTGCAGGTGACGGGAAAAATCCCACGCCTGGCAGATGTTACGGCAGGCGAGCAGCATCCCCGCCAATACCAGTTCCTTCACCGCGTTGGCATTCGCCCCCGGCGCGTTGAACACCGGGATACCGAGCTTGCTCAGCTTATCCACCGGGATATTATTGACGCCCGCCCCAGCGCGGCCTACCGCCTTGAGGCTGGCCGGAATTTCCATGTCGTGCATCTTGTAAGAACGCAGCAGAATGGCGTCTGGATTTTTGGTCTCCGAGGCAACCTCATATTTGTCGCGCGGCAGCCGCTCCAAGCCCACCGCGGAGATGCTATTCAAAGTAAGAATTTTATACATTAGTTTTTCCCCGATTAAGAGCATATCCATAAATAGTTCCCCTGCGTCCCTTGCGGTGAAAAAGCTTCACCGCGGAGGACGCGGAGGACGCGGAGGAGAAACAAATCCTTCTTGATTCCTCTGCGCCCTCTGCGGTAAATTATTTATGGATAAGTTCTAAATCTCACGCACAGGCGCGAAATGCAGATACAAGAGGAAAGATACAAGATACAAGTTAAAAACCTGCCCAATGCTTTGTGTAGTTCCCTTGTATCTTTTCCCTGTGGTTAACCATTCCGCCGCTTAAATTCCGCCATGAATTCCACCAGCGTATCCACGCCTTGTTCCGGCATGGCGTTATAAATACTGGCCCGCATGCCGCCCACCGAGCGATGCCCCGCCAGGGTCACGAGGCCGGCCTGCTTGGCCTCACTGAGGAAAGTATTGTCGAGCTTGGGATCGGCCAGCGTAAACGGCACGTTCATCCACGACCGGCTCGCCTTCTCCACCGGATTGCGATAGTAGCCGCCGGAGTTGTCTATGCAGGCATAGAGTTTGTCGGCCTTGCGCTTGTTGAGATTGGCCATCGCCGTCAGCCCACCCTGACGTTTGATCCAGTCGAACACCAGGCCCGCGATATACCAGCTATAGGTCGCCGGGGTGTTATACATCGAACCGCTGTCGGCGTGTATCTTGTAGTCCAGCATGCGCGGCGTGCCCGCAATGGTCTGACCTATCAGATCCTCGCGCACAATCACCACGGTGAGTCCCGCCGGGCCGATATTCTTCTGCGCGCCCGCATAGATGACGCCGAACTTGCTCACATCCACCGGACGCGACAGGATAGTAGAGGACATGTCCGCCACCAGCGGCACGGCGCCGGTCTCGGGCGCCCAGTGAAACTCCACGCCGCCAATGGTCTCGTTGGGCGTGTAGTGCACATAAGCGGCCTGCGGGTCGAGCTGCCATTCCTTCCGAGGCGGAACACGGGTGAATTTATCGGCCTCGGTGCTGGCGGCGACGTTGACCTTGCAATAGCGCTGCGCCTCGGCAATCGCCTTCTGCGACCACTCACCGGTGTTGATGTAGTCGGCCTTATCTTTCCCCCGCAACAGATTCATCGGCGCCATGGCGAATTGGAGGCTGGCCCCGCCTTGCAGGAACAGCACCTTGTAATTTGCGGGGATGGCCATGAGCTCGCGCAGGTCGGCCTCGGCCTGGGCGGCGATCGCCATGAATTCCGTGCCGCGATGGCTCATCTCCATCACTGACATCCCGGAGCCGTTCCACTCCGCCAGTTCTGCACTGGCGCGTTGCAACACCTCGAGAGGCAACACGGCCGGGCCGGGACTGAAATTATACACACGAGACATAATAAAATCCTTATAACTACAGAGAAAAGATACAAGAGAACTACACAAATAAAGTTGGGCTTGTTTTTTTAACTTGTATCTTGTCTCTTTTCTCCTGTATCTGAATTATGCGGCTTAGCCTCGGCGCCATTCTGATCCTGCTCGGTGTCCACAATCCGTTCCGCCGCCACCAGCTTCTCACCCTCACTGAGACTAATCAGCTTCACTCCCTGGGTATTGCGCCCCACGCTGGAGATTTCCCTGACGCGCGTGCGCACCAAGGTACCGCCGTTGGTCACCAGCATCAGCTCATCTTCCTCACCCACTAACGCCGCGCTCACCACCTGGCCGTTACGCTCGCTGGTTTGGATAGAAATCACACCTTGGCCGCCGCGGCCTTGCACAGGATACTCTTCAATAGGAGTGCGCTTGCCATAACCGTTTTCCGTTGCGGTCAACACCATGCCGGGGGCGGCGATAATCAATGAGATGACGCGCTGGTCCGGCGGGAGACGGATACCGCGCACGCCGCAGGCGGTGCGGCCCATGGCGCGCACCTCGTCCTCGGGGAAGCGGATCACCTTGCCGGCGCTGGTAAACAGCATGATGTCCTTGCTGCCGTCGGTGATCGCCACCCCGACCAGTTGATCGTCCGCGCGCAGATCCACGGCGATGATGCCGCTGCTGCGCTGGCGCGCGAATTCGGTCAGGGCGGTCTTTTTCACCGTGCCGCTGGCGGTGGCCATGACGATGTACTGGTTGGGCAAAAATTCATGCACCGGCAGGATGGCGTTGATGCGCTCGCCCTCTTCCAGCGGCAGCAGATTGACGATCGGCTTGCCCAAGGCCGCGCGCCCGGCCTGCGGCAACCCGTAGACCTTGAGCCAGTAAGCCTTGCCCCGGCTGGAAAAGCACAAAATGGTGTCGTGGGAACTGGCGACAAATAACTTCTCCACGAAGTCTTCGTCCCTGACGCTGGTAATCTGCTTGCCCTTGCCGCCACGGCGCTGGGCGCTATAGAGTGACAATGGCTGGGCCTTGGCATAGCCCGCGTGCGACAGGGTCACGACCATGTCCTCGACACTGATCAGGTCTTCGGTACGCAGATCCGATTGATCGGAAAGGATCTCGGTGCGGCGCGCGTCGCCATACTGCTCGCGGATCTGGATCAACTCATCACGGATCACCTGCATCAACCTTTCGGTGCGGGCCAGAATATCAAGTAAATTATTAACAGTATCAATTATTCCATTGAATTCACTTATTATTTTTTCTTGCTCTAATCCCGTGAGGCGATGCAGGCGCAAGTCCAGGATGGCTTGAGCCTGAGTCTCCGAAAGACGGTAACCCGCCCCGCTCAAACCCACCCCGGGCGGCAGGTCTAAGGGCCTTGCGGCAGCCACTCCGGCACGGGAGAGCATCTCCGTCACCGCGCCGGACGTCCACAGCGTTTGCGTCAAGCCGAGCTTGGCCGCTGCCGGGTCGGGCGAGGACTTAATCAGCGCGATGACCGCATCAATATTGGCGATCGCCACCGCCAGGCCTTCCAGGATATGCCCCCGCTCGCGGGCCTTGCGCAGTTCAAATATCGTGCGCCGCGTAACCACCTCGGAGCGATGGCGGACGAACTGCTCCAGGATCTGCTTGAGATTGAGCAGCCGCGGCTCGCCCTCCACCAGGGCCACCAGGTTGATGCCGAACACGCTCTGCATCGCGGTGTGCTGATACAGATTGTTGATCACCACCTCCGCTATCTCGCCGCGGCGCAGTTCGATCACCATGCGCATGCCGTCCTTGTCGGACTCGTCGCGCAGCTCGGTGATGCCCTCGACTCTTTTCTCCTTGACCAGCTCGGCGATCTTCTCCATGAGGCGCGCCTTGTTGACCTGGTAGGGCAACTCGGTGACGATGATGCTTTGTTTGCCGCCGCGATGTTCGTCAATCTCGATTTCGGTGCGGGCGCGCACATAGATGCGGCCGCGACCGGTGTGGTAGGCCTCATGGATGCCGCGCGCGCCGTTGATGATGGCGGCGGTGGGAAAGTCCGGGCCGGGGATGTACTTCATCAAGGCCGGGATGTCCATGCTGGGATTATCGATCAGGGCAAGACAGGCGTTGACGACCTCGATGAGGTTGTGCGGCGGGATGTTGGTGGCCATGCCCACCGCAATACCCGAGGAGCCGTTGATGAGCAGATTGGGGATGCGGGCCGGCAGCACCGCGGGCTCGCGCTCGGATTCGTCGTAGTTGGGAACGAAGTCTACGGTCTCCTTGTCGAGATCGGCCAGCATCTCGTGCGCGATGCGCGACATGCGCACCTCGGTATAACGCATCGCGGCGGGCGAGTCGCCGTCCACCGAGCCGAAGTTGCCCTGCCCATCCACCAGCATGTAACGCAGCGAAAAAGGCTGCGCCATGCGCACGATGGTGTCGTAGACCGCGGTATCGCCGTGCGGGTGGTATTTACCGATCACGTCGCCCACCACGCGGGCGGATTTCTTATACGGCTTGTTCCAGTCGTTGCCCAGCTCCTGCATGGCGAACAGCACGCGGCGGTGCACCGGTTTGAGGCCGTCGCGCACGTCCGGCAGCGCCCTGCCCACGATCACGCTCATGGCGTAATCGAGGTACGATTGTTTCATCTCCTCTTCGATATTGATCGGGAGGACTTCTTTGGCAAAATCAACCATCAGGCGGGATGTATCCTGTGCGGACGAGACATGCGTTCAGGGAATTTCAGGCTGCTATTTTTAATCCGAATATGTTACCACATCCGCATACCTGAATGCGCCGAAAATGAGACAAAAACCGGCGGGGTGGTTAGGGCGTACGCATCAATTCGATCATCTTTTCACGATCAGGCCTGAGGACCACGCCGCGCTCGGTCACCAGGGCGTCTATCAGGGCGGCGGGTGTCACATCAAAGGCCGGATTCCATGCCCCGGCGTCTCCGGGGGCAATGGCCTGGCCGTTAAGCGTAAGGACTTCCGCGGCGGCGCGTACTTCGATCGGGATGTCCGCACCGGAGGCCACCTTCATATCTATTGTCGAGGCCGGGGCAACTACCATAAACTTGACCCCGTGGTGACGGGCGGCAATAGCCAGACTGTAGGTGCCAATCTTGTTGGCGACGTCACCGTTGGCGGCGATCCGGTCGGCGCCTACGATGACCCACTGTATCATTCCCAGACGCAATAACGCCGCTGCCGCGGCATCGGCGATCAGAGTCACCGGAATATGTTCCTGCAGCAGCTCCCAGGCCGTCAGACGCGCCCCCTGTAGCCAGGGCCGGGTCTCGCCCGCATAGACCTGCGTGACCTTACCCTGGGCATAGGCGGCGCGGATCACCCCCAGCGCCGTCCCATAGCCCCCGGTGGCCAATGACCCCGTATTGCAATGAGTTAACACCCCGTTTCGCCCCTCCAGCAAGGCCGCTCCGAGCTGACCCATGCGCCGGTTGGCCGCAACGTCCTCCTCATGGATCTTTTTCGCCTCGGCAAACAAGGCCTGGGTGGGGTCGCCGCTGGCGTGTTTGATCGCACCCCGCATCCGTTCCAGCGCCCAAAACAGGCTAACGGCGGTAGGCCGGGAAGCGGCCAGCAGCGCCAGATCCTGCTCGACATCCTGCCTCCAGCTCCCCGGTGAGGCCGCGTAGCGCGCCGCCCCCGCCAGCGCCGCGCCGTAGGCCGCGGCGATACCGATGGCGGGTGCGCCGCGGACCGCCATGTCACGGATAGCGCTTGCCACGCCGGCAGCATCTTTGCATATGACAAATTCATGACGCTGGGGCAGGAGGCGCTGATCGAGCAGCCTAAGCGTCCCCTCTTGCCATTGTAGGGTCCTAATCGTGTCGTAATTAATGATAAAACTCCGGGAAAATGGCCTAAAAAAGGCGGCAAAAAGGCTTTATTTTCTACCGCAGTATGGTAGATTATAAATTAAATGTGTATTCTGGTGAGCAGGCCTTATCAGAACTCACCAGTTAAAACCATTGTCGTCCAAGCCGATTTTGGGTATAGTGGGATACAATTTCAACACTAATTAAGGAGCACGAATTATGCACAAAACAATTAAGAATCTGATCGTGAGCAGTGCGGTAGTCCTCACCTCGCCTATGGTTCTGGGCGTAGCGTATGCTCACACTCCTGTCTTCAATAATCCCGGCTATGTAGTTGATAGCAGCGGTCAATTTGTTAGAGATAGCCAAGGCCAATGCGTGCGCACAGGGTCATGGACACCGCAGGATGTCGTACCGGAATGCGGTGGCCCTGCTAAGGCTGAGGAGAAGAAGGCTGCCGAATTGACTCCTCCGCCCGTAGGCCCGAAGCCACCCGCCATGGCAGCAGCCATTTTGGAGACGGATGCATTATTCGACTTCAATAAATCCACGCTGAAGCCCGAGGGCAGGGCGAAGATTGATGACCTCATCGGCAAGATGAAGGCCCACCCCGAAATCGAAAGCATCCTGGCCACCGGTCACGCCGACCGTATCGGCAGCGATAAATACAACATGGCGTTGTCCGATCGCCGCGTGAAGGCTGTGAAGGCCTACATGGTCAGCAAAGGTGTAGACGCCGGCCGCATCGAGACCGTTGCCAAGGGTGAATCCGAGCCCGTGGTGAGCTGCAGCGATGTAAAAGGCGCCGAGAACCGCCACAACAAGGCGCTGATCAAGTGCTTGGCCCCCAACCGCCGCGTGGTGGTACAGGTCAAGGTGCAGCGCGAGACAAAGTAACGTTACGTATCTCCTTCTTGAGTTTATTAAGCCCCGCTTTTGCGGGGCTTTTTTTATAGGCACCTCTAAGGAAGCTCTGAAAAATATATCGTCAACCGCCAAGGCGCCAAGGTCACCAAGAAAAGCTTTTTGACCTGTAAAGAAAAATCTTGGCGTCTTGGCGGTTCAACATGGATTGATCAGAGGTCCCCTAAATAAAAATGCAACAGGTTGATACCCTCATCCACGCCCGTTGGATCATTCCGGTGGAGCCGGAGGGTGTTTTAGAACATCATTGCCTGGCTGTTCACGCGGGGCGCATCGTAGACCTATTGCCGGGCAATCAGGCCGCACAGCGCTATCAAGCCGCACAGACGTTGCATCTCAATGACCATGTCCTGATCCCAGGTCTCGTCAATGCCCATACCCATGCCGCCATGTCGCTGCTGCGCGGCTTGGCCGATGACCTGCCCCTGATGGAATGGCTGAACAAGCACATCTGGCCCGCGGAAAGCGCATGGGTCAGCGCCGAATTCGTTCAGGACGGGACTCGGCTCGCCATCGCCGAAATGTTGCGCAGCGGGACGACCTGTTTCAACGACATGTACTTCTTCCCGGATGTCACGGCCAAGGCAGCCTCGCAATGCGGGATGCGTGCAAGCGTAGGCCTGATATTCATTGATTTTCCCTCCGCCTGGGCGGGAACTCCGGAAGAATATCTGGAAAAAGGTCTGGCGGTGCATGACGCCTATCATGACCACCCGCTCATCAAGACCACCTTTGCCCCGCACGCCCCTTACTCGGTGTCGGATGCGCCCTTGAATAAGATCATCATGCTGGCCGAGGAACTGGACATCCCGATCAACATGCATGTCCATGAAACCGCCGATGAGATCGCCCATAGCCTTGAACACCACCAGGTGCGCCCCTTGCAGCGCCTGCGGGATCTCGGGCTGCTGTCGCCACGGCTGTTAGCCGTGCACATGACGCAACTCACCGATACCGAGATCACCGGGTTTGCAGCCAGCGGCGGTCATGTGCTGCATTGTCCCGAGTCCAACCTCAAACTGGCCAGCGGCTTTTGTCCGGTGGACAAGCTCATCAAGGCCGGCATCAATGTCGCGCTCGGCACCGACGGTGCAGCCAGTAATAACGATCTCGACATGTTCGGTGAGATGCGGAGCGCCGCCCTGCTCGCCAAGGCCGTCAGCGGCGACGCCACCAGCGTACCCGCCGCGACCGCACTGCGCATGGCGACCCTCAACGGCGCCCGCGCCCTGGATCTCGATGCGGAAATCGGCTCCCTGCGCCCCGGCAAATCCGCCGACATCACCGCCGTCTATCTCGGCGGCATAGAAACCCAACCCGTATACGATCCCATCTCGCAACTGGTCTACGCCGCGGGCCGGGACCACGTCACCGATGTCTGGGTGGCCGGTCAGCGACTGCTCAACAACCGGGCGCTCACCACCCTGGACGAAACTGAAATTCTGCGCAAGACGCAGCAGTGGCGTGACAGGATAGCGCGCCGTTAAATCTGTAGGGCCGAATTCATTCGGCCACACGTGCGAATGAATTCGCACCTACCCTTGGTACGGCCTTACATATAGAATGGGCCTATGGTTGCCTCCACGAAAAATGTAGACCAGAGCGAAATCGCCAAGTTTGAGAAGCTGGCGTCGCGCTGGTGGGACCCTCTGAGCGAGTTCAAGCCGCTGCATGATATCAATCCGTTGCGGCTCGATTATATTGACGCGCGCGCCGGGCTGGCCGGTAAAAAGGTCGTGGATGTCGGTTGTGGCGGGGGCATCCTCTCCGAGGCGATGGCCCTGCGCGGAGCGAAGGTCACCGGTATAGACATGGGCGAGGCCCCGCTCAAGGTGGCGGCGCTGCACCTGCTGGAGTCCGGCGCGGAAGTGGATTATCGCTACATGAGCGCAGAGCAGCTCGCTGCGCAGGAACCCGGCACGTACGATGTCGTCACCTGCATGGAGCTGTTGGAGCATGTTCCCGATCCGACCTCTGTGGTAAAGGCCTGCGCGCAACTCGTCAAGCCCGGCGGTCATGTGTTTTTCTCTACCATCAATCGCAATCTGAAATCTTATTTGTTCGCCGTGATAGGCGCCGAATATATATTGAAACTGCTGCCCGCAGGCACGCATGACTACAGCAGATTTATCCGGCCTGCGGAGTTGGAGGCGTGGTCGCGGCACGCGGGGCTCACGCTCCGCGACCTGACCGGCATGAACTACAACCCTTTGACGAAACGTTACAGCTTGTACCGCGATGTTTCCGTGAATTATTTCGCGCATGTCCTGCGCTCTGATGACTAGACTTACCCATCCTCAGCCTGCTACCGGTCACGCACTGCGCACCATTTTGTTCGATCTGGACGGCACGCTCGCCGATACCGCCCCCGATCTCGCCTTCGCGCTCAACGCTGTGTTGCAGGAGCAGACCCGCACGCCGTTACCCTTTGAGGCTATCCGGCCTGTGGTGTCACACGGCGCGATCGCGCTCATCCGCCTCGGATTTCAAATTGAACCGGACGACGCTACGTTTGAACCGCTGCGCCTGCGCCTGCTCGACATCTATCGCAACCATCTGACACGACACACGCGCCTGTTCCCCGGCATCGAGGAACTGCTCGGCGCTATTGAACAACGCGGCATGAACTGGGGCGTAGTGACCAACAAGCCCGCGTGGCTCACCGACCCGTTACTGGAACAGATCGGCCTGACGGCGCGCGCGGCGTGCGTGGTGAGCGGTGACACCGTGGCCGAGCGCAAACCGCATCCCGCGCCCATGCTGCACGCCTGCCACCTCGCGGGGAGCGCTGCGCATGAGTGCATATATGTCGGCGACGCCGCGCGCGACATCGAGGCCGGCAAGCGCGCGGGCATGAAAACGCTGGTGGCGCTATTCGGTTACATCGGCGCAGACGAACAACCGGACAACTGGGGCGCGGACGGCATGATCGCGCATCCTGCAGAACTACTCGACTGGATCACCGCACATGACTGAGCCGGTTTCCCTGCTCATGTTGATTGCAATTGCCCTGCTGGGCGTCCTGGCAGGCGGTGTAGTCGCGTATCTTTTCATGCAACGCCGGCTTGGCGCATTGAACCGGGACAACGCCGCACTGAGCGCACAACTCAATGCCGAGCAGTGCAGCGGCGCGGAAAAAATAGCCGCGCTCGAAGCCGCGCGCGCGCAACTCACGCACACCTTTACCGCGCTCGCGAGCGAGGCGCTGCGCAGCAACAACGAAGAATTTCTCAAGCTGGCGCAGGAAAATCTCAAACAGTTTCACATCAAGGCGCAAGGCGATCTGGAACAGAAGGAAAAATCCATCGAGCAACTGGTAAAGCCCATCAAGGACGCGCTGGAGAAAAACGAACAACAGATTCGCCAGATCGAGCTCGAACGCAAGGAATCCTTCGGCTCGCTCAGCAAGCACCTCGAAACCATGGCGCTGAACCAGCAGTCGCTGCAAAGCGAAACCCGTAATCTGGTGCAGGCTCTGCGCCGCCCGGAGGTGCGCGGACAATGGGGTGAGCTTACCCTCAAGCGTCTCGCCGAGCTTGCCGGCATGGTGGAGTATTGCGATTTTTTCGAACAGGAGCACACGTCAACAGCGGAAGGCGGCATGCGGCCCGACATGATCGTGCGCATGCCCGACGGGCGCGAAATCATCGTTGACGTCAAGACACCGCTCGATGCCTATCTCAGCGCCGTCGAGGCCCCCGACGATGCCACGCGCACCCTCCATCTCGAAAGCCATGCGCGCAACGTCGTCAAACGCGTGCGCGAACTCGCCGCGAAATCCTATTGGGAGCAATTCAAGAACGCGCCCGATTTTATTGTGCTGTTCATCCCCGGCGACCAGTTCCTGAACGCCGCGCTTGATATTCAGCGCGACCTGATCGAAATTGCGCTGCGGCAGAAGGTGATTCTAGCCACACCCACCAGCTTTGTCGCCTTGCTGCGCGCAGTCGCCTACGGCTGGCGCCAGCAGACGCTGGCGGTGAACGCCGAGCGCATCCGCGTTGTAGGCGAGGACCTGTACAAACGCCTCGGCGTGTTCGCCGAACACCTGGCGAAGGTCGGCAAAGGCCTTAACAGCAGCGTAGACAACTACAACGCCGCCGTCGGTTCTTTCGAACGCCAACTTATCCCCGGCGCACGCAAATTCGCGGAAATGGGCGTAGAAACCGGCAAGCTGATTGAAGCGCCAGAGCCGCTCGAAAAACAGCCGCGCATGATGACGACCACTGCCGAAAAGGGTAGTGTAGATGATGTCTAATTGATGTTAGACCCTATCTGCGACTTTTGATATACTTTTGCATGTTCCGATCCGATGGAAACTGTTATGAGCAAAGTCGAGAGTATTGAACGCGAGATTGTCGAGCTATCCTCCACGGAGCTGGCAGCTTTTCGTAATTGGTTCCGCGAGTTTGATGCCGAGGCGTGGGACCATCAAATCGAGGAAGATGCCCGCTCAGGGAAACTCGATGGTTTGGCCAATACCGCCCTGAAGTCCTTTCAATCCGGATCGTGCTCTGAGCTTTGAAGCACTTTGCCACCCCGGCATTTTGGGCCTGTTATAAAGCCCTACCCCAGTCTGTTCAAGCGCTGGCGGATAAAAGCTTTACTTTACTCAAGAGTGACCCTCATCACCCTTCCCTGCACTTTAAGAAAGTGGGGCGTTTTAGGTCTGCCCGCATTGGCCTTTATTACCGTGCTCTCGCCGTGGAGGTCCCTGAAGGGATTCTATGGTTCTGGATAGGAAGTCATGCTGACTATGACAAGCTACTGGGCTAACATGGCGGTCATTTGAACGCCTACTCTTCCCCGGCGCGCGCAAGTTCGCGGAGATGGGCGTAGAAACCGGCAAGCTGATTGAAGCACCGGAGCCGCTTGAAAAACAGCCGCGCATGATGACGGCTACTGCCGAAAAGAGTAGTGTAGATGATGTTTAATTGATGTTAGGGAACCTCTGAATAACCCCTTCAATCTGGCATAATTCACACATTAAATCCAGAGAAAGACGAAATGACCCAGCTGACATTTGCCGAAGCAGAATATGCCCACAAGAAACATCAGACACGCAGAGAGCTGTTTCCGGGGAAGATGGACAGGCTGATCCCCTGGGCCAAGCTGGAGAAAAAGCTTGCGCGCCATTACCCAAAAGGCGAGAACGGACGTCCGCCGTATCCATTGGCCACGATGTTACGGGTTCATGCCATGCGGCTTTTTTACAATCTGAGCGATCCGGCCCTGGAAGACGCGCTGTATGAAATCGAATCCATGCGTCAATTTGCCGGGCTGCGCTTATCCGAACGGCTCCCGGATGAAACCACGATATTGAATTTCCGGCATTTTCTGGAACAGCACCCACTGGGCGAGAAAATATTCGACACCATTAATCAACACCTGTCCGAGCAGGGATTGCTGTTGCGCGAAGGCAGTATTGTCGACGCCACGATACTGTCAGCCCCCAGCTCCACCAAAAATCAAACCGGTGAACAAGCTCAGGGTCAAAGCTCAGGGTACAAGTCTAGCTTAGTAGGGGTCAAAGCTCAGCACAAGCTCAGGGTCAAGTCTAGCTTAGTAGCACTTTACGACGATGGGAACAGCAGCAAGCTCAGGGTCAAGTCTAGCTTAGTAGCACTTTACGACGATGGGAAGAATTGATTGAGAAGGTGGCTAGTGCGCATCCTTAATAGACCTGCCCTCGTTTGTATCTCGCATGATGACGATCACCGCCGAAAAGAGTAGTGTAGGTGCAGATGATGTTTAATTGGTCATTAGCAACGCGTAGTATGTGTCTTGGGCAATCATCCGGTGCGATGCGCTCCGCTTATCGCACCCTAGTAGCGTGCGCTGTGCGCACGGCTAAAGCTTTTCATTTCCGTCGCTGTGTTTAGAAGTCAAATATCCAGAAAATCCTACGGTGTCGTTCGGTGTGGATATCCCCGGTACCGTCCTGGGCTTGGTACACACAATCCCAAGCTGCATAAAGCCCCCACGCAATATTATTGTTTGGGGTAGGGCCTTGTATTAATCTAAAGACCCTGTCGCCGACTTCCATTGTGTCGTCACAGTCGTCATCCCACGGCCAGCTTATTCCCATGATTCACCCCCGCAGAAGTAGCATGTTCGGTTAATCTATACCGCCCCTGCACCTTGGTCAACCACTTACCGACTGTCTCTACTCAACGCCGCGTGTCGCCCCCGCTTCACATCAACACGGCTCAATAATGCGAGTCCTACTAAGAAATAACTACCGGTCATCAGCATGGCCAGACGATGATCACCTAGTGACAACCAGCTCACCAGGCCGTAGGTCACAGGGCCGAGGATGGCGGACAATTTGACCGCGAGTCCCCACAGGCCGAAAAATTCGGCGCGGCGGTTGGCGGGACTCAACAGACCCACCAAGGCGCGACCGGCCGATTGACTACCACCCAGACACAGGCCCGCCAAATTGGCCGCCAGCCAAAACAGGCCCGGCCCGCGTGCAAGCCACACCAACAGGATCACCGTCAGCCAGGCCAACAAAACCAGGGCGATCGAGGGGATATGACCGATGCGATCCTGGAGATACCCAAAGAAGAAGGCTCCGATGGCGGCGGTAATGTTGACCACCAGAATCAATTGCAAGGTGTCTTGGGTGGAGAAGCCCATCACCTGCGTGGCGTAGATTGCGGCGAGGCTCACGACCGCCATGATGCCCGCCTGATAAAACACCGTGCAGATCAGGAACAGACGCAGATCGCGGTAGTGGTGGATCCGTTTGAGAGTTTGCGCCACGCGCGCGAAGGCACCGGCCGCCACGCTATGAGCTTGCAAGGCAATGTTGGGTATCGCCCGCTCACGCAAAAACATAAAGGTAGGCAGGCTTGCCAGAGCGAACAGGCCCGCAGTGATGAGCATGGTCACGGGCACAAACTGAGAGGCTGGGTGCCCCTGCCCCTGCGCCCACGTCACATAGGCGAGAGAAAGGCCGAGGCTTACCAGGCCGCCCACATAGCCGAGCCCCCAGCCCCAGCCGGATACCCTGCCCAGCCCACGGCCGCGCGCCAGTTCAGGAAGAAAGGCAGCAATAATATTTTCACCGCTACCGAAGAAAAAGTTGGAGAGCACAATGAGTACGATGCCGAGCCAAAGATCACCCGGACCCACCCAACCCAACGCCGCGGTAGCCAGGACACAGCCTACGGTGGTCACACCCAGCAGCCGCTTCTTGGCGGCATGGACGTCGGCGTAGGCCCCAAGCACGGGGGCGGTCAGCATAATGAGGGCGTAGGAAATCGCCAAGGCCAGGGTCCAGGCCAGGGTGGCCCACTGCGCATTTCCCGCCACCTCCGCCACGAAATAGGCGTTGAAGATCGCGGTGATCACGACTGTGGTATAACCTGAGTTGGCAAAGTCATACATCGCCCAGGCCCACAGCTCGCCGGGGCGCACGTCTGCCGCGAGACTGCGCTTCATGGGTGCTCCTTAGGACTTATCCGTAAATAATTTACTGCAGAGGACGCAAAGGACTAAAATCAAAAAGGCAGTTTCTCCTCATGCCATTAACCTATGAAACTGTCCCCGTGCGTACCCTAACAGTATTGCTTGTAAATGCAAAATCCTGACGTAATATCTGGCTATGCGGCCTATCTTTCACCCTCAATTGGTCAACGACCGTTTCGGAGACCCCGGCCTCTACATAGAGTTTCTGTTTGAGAAGCGCGCCCTGTTGTTTGATCTCGGCGATCTGCGCGCGCTTGCGTCACGCAAGATTCTGCGCATCAGCGATGTGTTCGTATCCCATGCCCACATGGATCATTTCGTGGGCTTCGATCAATTGCTTCGCATCTGTCTCGGACGGGAGAAGCGGTTACGCCTGTATGGGCCGCCCGGCTTCATAGAGCAGGTGGAGCACAAGCTCAAGGCATATACCTGGAATCTGGTGCATAACTATCCCGCCGATTTATCGCTGGAAGTAACGGAACTGCGCCCAGACGGAACCGCCAGAAGAAGCGTGTTTCACTGCCGTCAGGCCTTCCGCCGCGAGACGGACGAGGGATTCTTGATCTCCGGCCATGTACTGCTGGACGAGGCCGCGTTCCGTGTCCGCACTGTTTTTCTGGATCACAAGATACCCTGCCTCGCCTTCGCTCTGGAGGAAAAACTGCATATCAATGTCTGGAAAAATCGCCTGGCGGAGATGCAGCTCGCCACAGGACCCTGGTTGCAGGCCTTAAAAAAGGCGGTGATGAGCGGTGCACCCGACGACACAATTATCCAGGCAGATGCGGTTGAGCATGGCGTGCCGCACGAAAAACAGCTTCCGCTTGGGTTGCTCAAGGAAAGGATCTTGCGCATCGTCCCAGGACAGAAAATCACCTATGTCACCGATGCGGTTTATCATGAACAGAATGCAAAGAAGATCGTGGCCCTCGCCCAAGATTCGGACATCCTTGCCATTGAAACCACCTTTTTGGAAGAAGACGCCGAGCGGGCGATGGAGAAGTATCACTTGACTGCACGTCAGGCCGGAATGCTGGCGCGGGCCGCCCACGCGAAAAAGATAATCCCCTTTCATTTTTCGCCCAAATATGCAGGCGAAGAGTTGCGCTTGCGGGAAGAGCTGCACGACGCCTACACGGGCAACCGGTAATGCAGCCCGATGGTTACTCTTTCTCCTCCGACTTCGCCTGATTCCACAGCGCGTCCATCTCCTCTAGTGTGGATTGTTCCGGACTGCGTCCGCGAGCTGCAAGCAGTGTTTCGATACGCCGGAAGCGCCGCTCGAATTTGGCGTTGACACGGCGTAGCGCCTGTTCAGGATCCACCTGCATGTGGCGCGCAAGATTAATACACACAAAGAGCAGATCGCCGATTTCATCTTCCATGCGATCATGGGTGGAGCCAGCAGCGATTTCCTGACGGATTTCGTGCAGTTCTTCTTCGATCTTGGCCAGCACAAGACTTACCTGCGGCCAATCGAAGCCCACTTTTGCCACCCGCCTCTGGAACTCGGTGGCATGTTGCACCACCGGCAGTGAGGCGTCAATATCATCGAGTATGCTCGGCATCTGTTGTCGTGGATTTTATCTATGGAGGTAATCGGGAACAATCAAGCTTAGTATACTTTTAGACTCGACACTAGATGCTCGCTGGACAACAGACACCCATCGGTGGGAAAAGGATGCCGAATGAATTGGAGGACGACCCGCCGCCGTGCATTTGTTAGCAAAACGTTTGAGCGGTATATAATCGCGCGGGGTCTTTTAATGCCTGCTCCAATGCTGCTCTAGATATTCCTTTAGCGCAACGGCATTATTAAATTTCTCCTCCTTTGAAGCATACACCAAGGTCACCTGGTGTTTCGTCGCCTTCGCTACGAGCTGAGATACCCATTCAGGCCGCTGATCAAGTTCCCGAAAATAGCGGGACTTGAACTCATCCCGCTTTATCGGCTTATGACCAAACCATTTACGCAACGCATCGCTAGGTGCAATGTCCTTAATCCAGAGATCGATCTCCGCCGCCTCCTTCTTAATACCACGCGGCCATAACCTGTCAATCAGGACCCTGAAGCCATCTGCTTTGGTTGGCTTTTCGTAAACCCTTTTAATGTGAAGGGTCATGCCCTTGTATTACTACTCCTCACGCGTCCCCACGATACGGCGCACCGCCAGGGTCACGGCCTCGGCGTTGGGGATGGAGGCGGCTTCCAAATCGCCGTTATAGGGCGTGGGTACGTCCGCGGCGGCGACGCGCGCGATAGGCGCATCGAGCTCATAAAACGCCGCCTCATGCAGTGCCGCCACGATCTCCGCGCCCGCGCCCGCGAATTTGCAATCCTCTTCCACCACGATGGCGCGGTGCGTTTTTTTGAGGGAACCGATGAGCAGCGGCAAATCAATGGGCCGCAAACTTCTTAAATCAATCATCTCGGCGGCGATGCCGTCTTCTCCGGTGAGCACGTCGGCGGCTTGCAGGCATACGTCCACCATGCGATGCCATGCGATGAGGGTGACGTGCGTGCCAGCGCGGCGCACGGCGGCGCTGTGCATAGGCGGGGCGGTGGCATGGATATCGAACAGGCCTTTTTTGAAATAGAGGAGTTCATGCTCCAGCACGATAATCGGATCGTCCTCGTGAATGGCTTGAGTCAGTTGCCAGTAAGAATCTTGCGGCGTTCCCGGCGCGACAATGCGCAATCCCGGCACATTCATCAGTGTATGTTCGAGGCGCTGTGAATGCTGCGCAGCGAGTTGCTTGGCGACGCCGCCCGCCATGCGCACTACCAGCGGCACGCGAAACTGGCCGCCTGACATATAGTGCAACTTTGCGGCCAGGTTTATGATGGCGTCCAACGCCAGCAGCGCAAAGTTGACGGTGGTAATTTCAACGACAGGACGGCCACCCACCATCGCCGCACCCACGCCCAGCCCCGTGAAACTATTTTCCGAGATGGGCGCATCGCGTACCCGCCATTCACCGTACTTGGCATATAAGCCTTGTGTCACGCGATAGCTGCCGCCGTAGAGACCGACATCCTCGCCTATAATGAATGCCGCGTCATCCGCGGCCAGCGCTTCATCAAGCGCGATGTTGAGGGCCTCCCAGCACATGAGTTCGCTGCGCGGCCGGGCGGGCGCAATGAAGCCTGCGTTGTCGTTATGCGTGCGCTTCACAAGGCGCCTTTGTAGAGATCGAGTGGCCGTACATAGACGTTCTTATAAAGATCGGTGGGCGGCGGGCTCTGATCGGCAAAGCGCACCGCTTCCTCCACGACTTCCTGTGCCTTTGCAAACATCACCTCGGCATCCTCTTCATTCAGCCAGCCATGCCTTAACGCCTTAGTGCGCAGTATCAACAACGGATCACGCGCCCTGAGTTCTGCGACCTCAAGCGTGGAACGGTACGCTCCGCTGTCGGCCATTGAATGGCCGCGGTAGCGGTAGGTCTCGCATTCCAACAGAAAAGGTCCATTACCACTCCGTATCTGCTGCAGTGCATCGTGCGTGGCTTCATAAACTGCAAGCACATCCATACCGTCCACGCGTTTGCCGGGAACGCCGTTGCCACAGCCGCGTTTATAAACTTCGACGATGGCGGAGTTGCGATGGATTTCAGTGCCGATCTGATAGTGATTGTTCTCGCAGATAAACAGCACGGGCAGTTTCCACAGCGCCGCCATGTTGAGCGACTCGTGAAAGGTCCCCTGATTGACCGCGCCCTCGCCAAAGAAACACAATACGGCATCGGGCGAATGATTCATGGCCAGCCAATAGGCGGCGCCGATGGCAATGGGAAAGGTCTCGCCGACGATGGCGTACCCGCCGAGAAAACGGTGTTCCGCGCTGAGCAGATGCATGGAGCCGCCGTAGCCGCCGGAGCAGCCTGTGGCGCGGCCGAACAGCTCCGCCATGATGGCATTGGGCGAGATCCCACGCATCAGGGCATGCACGTGTTCCCGGTAGGTACTTACCACGTAATCCCCAGGCTCCGCCGCACGCAAACTGCCGACCGCGACCGCCTCTTCGCCGGGATAAAGATGTAAGAAGCCGGCAATCTTGCCTTGTGTATATTGCTCGGCGGCCACTTCCTCGAAGCGTCGCGCAAGGAGCATATCGTAGAGAAACTGCTTGGCGAGACTACTCTGCACTGTATTCTCCATGACTTGGCGGCGCTGTTGAACGGCACAGCCAGGTAAAACAACAAAGCCGTAACCACCGCCTTGAGCGGGAGCTTATTTGTTGAGTTTGAGCCTTAGATATTCACCAATCAATATCGCCGCTGGATACAAAGCTTCTCACGATAAGCCATTGTGCGGCAGTTTTTTAAATATTCACAAGGGTGGCCTTTGCCTTCTCGCATCAGATCATATTTTTAAGGCAGAAAGAGACTGGAGGCGGTCATCCTTTACCGCCCCCAACCTCCATAACTCGGCACGACTTCCCGGATTTACTGTATCGAAATGCTATGCCGCTTGGACTTTTCCTTCTTGGGAATAGTGAGCTCTAATAACCCGTCTTTGAATACCGCTTTAGCTTTACTGTCATCCACCTCCGCCGGCAACACCACAGTGCGCGAGAATGCGCCATGTGAAATCTCACAACGGTAATAGTCGCCTTTTTCCTCTTTTTCTTCGTGCCTGGTGCTTCCCTTAACGGTGACGGTATTGCCCGTCATCGAGACATCCAGGTCCTTCTTCTCCACACCGGGGATCTCGGCGCGCACCACAACTTCGTCATCCCGATCTATCACGTCCACCCGCGGCATCGCCCCACTAAAGGGGGCAGCCATTTCTCCCAACAAAGAGCGGGGCCAGTGCAGCGGCCTCATCCACCCCGGCGAGAAAAAGTTTTCAAACATACGCTCCATCTCATCAAACGGACCCATTACTTTTGCAGGCGCAGCCTTTTGGATCTCCTGCCCTTTTGCCGAGACGGTTGTCGGCTGTTTGCTTTCATTTGCCATGATCGTTCCTCCTGATTGATTGTTGCCTATGAAGTGCTATACAAGCCTGGAAGGACAATCTTTCCAGCTTTTCGTCATTATAAAAATAGCTTAATGCTCCATGCTTTGATTTAGATCAATAATCAGTCATTATTCGATACCTGCTGGGCATAAGGTATGTAAGCTATTGAATAATTAGGTATGGCAAAGATATCGTCACGCCTGCCCGCTGGCCTCGCCCTCGTGGCCGAGCAAGAAATATGGCCGTAGCGTGTGCATTGCACACGCTACATTACTCGCTTAGCCAGTTCTTTATTTTGTCGTGGGCAGCTTTTGTCAGCTTGGCAATAGAGCCTTCCGCCTCGGGACTCAGAGCCATAGTATGGTGTGGATCTCCGATCTCCAATCCAAGAAGGCATAACCGCTGCGGCAAGGCATCCAGATCTGTTGCAAGCGCGACGGCCTCTGCGAGCCCGAAGCCATGGCTCGACAGCGAGGGGGCCGTATAATAAATAATGTCATCGCCTTCCAGATTATAGATGAGCCCTACTTCACTCTTACTGGAGACTGCATCGAGCAGCAGTACACTGTCTTCGGCGCGCCAATGTTCGAGCAGTGAAGAGCCGGGACGGTCGAGCAGCTTGATCTCGACACGGTCTTCATCAAACATTCCGCGCAAGCCTTCGGCGGCCCGCCATCCCGCTGGATCGTCACCCCACGGTGAACCGAGGCCGATGACGCGTATCATGTACGCTCTACCGTGAGCTTCAGAAAGTGAGTGGAGCAGGAGATGCAGGGATCGTAATTGCGTATCCCCGCTTCGAGGCGAGCGCGCAGCGCGGCGTCATTTAAACTCAAATCCTCTTCGACGGACTCGCGCAGATCGGCCTCGATCTGGGCCTGATTCTGACTGGTGGGCGGAACGATGCGCGCCGTTTTAACCAGACCCGCCGAATCGAGTTCGTAGCGATGCCAGAGGATGCCGCGCGGCGCCTCGGTGCAGGCCATGCCAATACCTGCGCGTGGCCCCATCTCGACATAGGCCTTTTGCGGCCGATGATAATTTTCAAGAATAGTCATCGCCTCTGTGAAGGCCACATGGATCTCCAGCGCACGCGCCACGATACTGTGATAAGGATTGCGGCTTGGCCAGGCGATGCCGGTCTGTTTCAAGAGCTGGACGGTTTGCTCGGGCAGTCTGTCCAGATTATTGTTGATGCGCGCCAACGGTCCAACCCAATAGGGCCGGCCGTTAATGTGCGCGTGCAGTGCGGTGGAGTACGATACCTGCCGTTCTTCGATATGCTCTTCAAATTCATCGGCCGTGATATTGAGGCCGGCGCTGGAAATGACACGGCCTTCGTTCATGGGATAATCATGCGCATGGCGTAACGAGACAAAAGATGCGTTGCGGGTGATGGACGGCACTTTCAGTTCCACCGTCCAGCGCACTAGATCTTCTACATCCTGCGCAGCCTCGCGCAAACGGGCGAGTAGCTCCCTGGCTTCAGATTCATCGGGTGCGCGGTAAAAACCGCCCACCCGCGCACCTACCGGATGCACCGACCGTCCGCCCATCATGCTGAGAATTTTGTTGCCGAGCCCTTGCAGCCGCAGGCCGCGCCGCACGATATCAGGATACACCTGCGCCATCGCCATCGCGTCCGGAACGCCAAGAAAATCGGGGGCCGCCAGCAGGTGGATGTGCATGCTGTGACTCTCCAGCCACTCGCCGCAGTAATACAGTCGCCGCAGCGTGCGTATCTCAGAGGTAATAACCGCCCCAAAGGCCGCCTCGATGGCGTGCACCGCGCTCATCTGATAAGCCACCGGGCAGATGCCGCAGATGCGCGCAACCATATCGGGAATTTCCTTCCAGCTCCTGCCCTCCAGAAATTTCTCGAAAAAGCGCGGCGGCTCAAAAATATTTAAACGCAAATCCGCCACCCGCTCACCCTCGATGCGCACATACAGAGCCCCCTCACCCTCGACTCGGGTCAATATGGGAATTTCTATGCGGCGCTCAGTCATATTTCGCTTATTTCTTGAGCAACTTCAGTCTTCCTCGTCCTGTTTTTTCATCATCTTAAGCTCGCCACCGAATTCCTGGCGGATGATCGAGAGTTCATACAGCCTCACTGCCACCAAATAGTTGATACTTCCTTCAGGCAACTTACCCTTCGCATCGGGTTCCCCGGCCGGAACACCTGTTAAAATCTCAATGGCCTGATTGATCTCCTCGACAGGCCAGATATGAAACTTTTCCGCCTCGGCGGCCTTCACAACATCGTCGCGCAACATCAGATTTTTTACGTTAGCAGCCGGAATCAACACCCCCTGCTCGCCTGTCAAACCTCGCGCCTTGCAGATATCGAAAAACCCTTCAATCTTCTCATTAACGGCTCCGATAGCTTGAACCTGGCCGAACTGGTTCACAGAGCCAGTCACGGCGAAAGACTGTTTGATGGGAATCTCAGACAGGCTGGAAAGCAGAGCGCACAGCTCGGCGAGCGAGGCGCTGTCGCCCTCCACAAAACCGTAGGACTGTTCAAACACCAGACTGGCCGAAAGTGAAAGCGGACGATCCTTTGAATAGCGCGCGGCCAAAAATGAAGACAAGATGAGTACGCCCTTGGAGTGTATCGCGCCGCTCAGTTTTACTTCGCGCTCGATGTTGATGAACTCACCTTCACCGAGGCGGGTAGTGGCGGTAATCCGGGTGGGTTGGGCGAATGCGTGCGGACCCAGTTCCACCACGGAAAGCCCGTTCACCTGCCCAATCGCCTCTCCGTGGGTATCAATGAGCAGGGTGCCGCGCAGAACTTCCTCTTGCAGCTTGGCCTTCAAACGACCCGCCCGGTAGATCTGCGTTTCAATTGCCTGCTGCACATCGGCGGCGGTGACCACCGGGCGACCGGTCTGTCTCGCCCAATGATCGGCCTCACGCATCACGTCTGCTACACTCTGCATGTGGGTAGTGAGTTTTTCCGCATCGCCTATGATGCGCGCACTGTGTTCGATAACCCGCCCCACCGCACTGCGGTCAAATGGCTGCAAACTTTCTTTTCGAACCAGAGTGCCTATCATTCTTGCATAGAGCAGATTATTCTCAGAATTGCGGTCGAGACTCTCCTCGAAATCGGCGGCGATCTTAAAGAGCTCGCTGAATTCGGGATCGTATTCGTAAAGCAGATAATAAAACAGCCTATCCCCGAACAGAATCAACTTTACGTCGAGCGGAATGGGCTCAGGCTCCAACGACACCGTGCTAATAAGGCTGTATATTTGACCCAGCGACTCGATACGGATTTCACGGGAGTAGAGCGCCCGCTTGAGCGCCTCCCAGGAGAACGGATGGCTGAGCACCTTGAGCACATCCAGCAACAGGTAGCCGCCATTCGCCTGATGCAACGAACCCGGCTTGATAAGGGTAAAATCCGTTACCAGCGCGCCGAGCTGCGCAGCATGTTCGATACGGCCGATCAAATTGTTATAGGTCGGGTTGGTGTCCGAGACAATGGGCGCGCCTTGCGATTGACTGTGGTCCACCAGCACATTGACCTGGTAGCGCCGAAATGACGGGCGTTCAGTTACGGCAAGCCCCATGATAGTAGCCGGAGATTCCTCGTGGTGACGAAAGTCATCTACATTTTCGATCACATCCTGTTCGGCGGCATTGAGATAATTTAATACCTCCGGTAATTCAGTATACTTCTCCTGCAGTTCATCAATGAGATGGCCAACCGCGCGGATGGTCACTTCACGATTGAGTTGTTTGAGTTTATCCCGTCGTTCCCTGCGCCATTGAGTCATCTGACGGTTGACCCGTTGCAGCCGTTCCTGCATTGTAGTGACCGCCTTTTCAACACGTTCTTTTTCCTGGTCCGTTAGTTTTTCATATTCGTCCGGACCGATCACCTCGTTGTTACGCATGGGGGCGAAGGCGAATCCCCCTGGGGTGCGCAGTAGTGCGATTCCCTGCTGTAGCGCGTCATCGCCGAGCTGTTGCAGGACTTGCTCCTGTTGATCGTTGAACGCCTTTTGAATCTCGTCCACCTTGGTGCGGTATTCATCACTGTCGAACGCCGCCGGGATGGCGCTTCGCAACTCCTCCACCAATTGCCCCATGTCCTGGCGCAGCTTCGGCGCCCACCCGGCGGGCAGCCGTAATGCGCGAGGCTTGTGAGGCTGTTCGAAGCTGTGAATGTAGCACCAGTCGGATGGTTTGGGTTCTTGCTTCGCCTTACCATCCAGATAGCTGAGCACGAAGGTGTGCTTACCCATACCCGGGGGGCCTAACACAAAGATATTGTACCCCTCGCGCCGGATACCGGAACCAAACCGGACGGCATCGAACGCACGGGTCTGGCCGATGATCCCTACCAACTCTTCAAGCTCAGCCGTCGTCTCGAAAGGAAGTTGATCGGGATCGCAGCGATGATACAGCGATGCAGGGTTGAGGGTTTTTATTGTTGTCATAGGGCCATTGCAGGGTAGATTAAAATATTTATGAATATTTACAGCAAAGCATCTTTAAAGCTGAAGGCATACAACAACCGCATAGTAGACATGCAAGCGGCAAAGGAACTTTGATCTAGATCACAAAAGAGGGATAAATTCTCGCTATCTTTCCCAAGCCTGTGATCCTGCGCGAAAGGCAGGCGCCCAGCCGTTGATAAAACGCAGGCGCCGCACAATATCCTCGTTAGATAAACCCAGTTCCAGAAAACGCCGGCCCAGCGCGGCCGTATTGCCATCCTCCTGCGGTCCGAAGCAGCCATAGCAGTCGCGCTCATAACGCGGACACAGAGCGCCGCAGCCGGTGCGGGTGACCGGTCCCAAACAGGGTTCGCGCTTGGCGACCAGCACGCACACATTACCGGCGCGCTTGCACTCCATGCACACCGATTCGCCGGGGATGCCCGGATCCACCCCCGCAAGCAAATCGCACAACACCCTCTTTAACTGAGTCTGGTCTATGGGGCAGCCCCACAACTCCGCGTCCACCTTAACGTGAGCCGAGATCGGCGTGGACTGCGCCAAGCTATCTATATATTCAGGACTCGCATAAACGCCTTTCACAAAAGCATCGAGTGACTTCCAGTTACGCAACGCCTGTAATCCACCCGCCGTCGCGCACGCCCCAATGGTAATCAGTAAACGGCTCGCCGCACGAATTTCTTGAACGCGTTTGAGATCGGCCGAAGTTGAAATCGAACCTTCGACGAACGATACATCATACGGTCCCGCATCCATGTCACTCGACGCCTCGGCGAAGTGGACGATCTTTACCCTGTCCGCAAGCGTCATCAAATCCTGTTCGAGATTCAGAAATTGCAATTGACAACCGTCGCAGGAGGCGAACTTGTGCACCGCGATGCGTAATCTTTCCATCATATCAAAAACCCCTTACCGCGAGCAGCGCTCGCAATTGAGCGTAAGGAAATACCGGGCCGTCCTTGCAGATAAATTTTCCGCCGAACTGACAATGCCCGCAGTGTCCCACCGCGCACTGCATATTGCGCTCCATGGCAAGATGAATATCCGTGAGCATCATACCGCGTTTGAGCAAATCCTCGGCCACGCTCACCATCATCGGCTCGGGCCCGCACATCATCGCCATGCCTTTGAACATGATCGGATCAATATCCTCCAGCGCCTGCGTGACCAGACCCACCCGGCCGCGCCATTCCG
This sequence comes from Gammaproteobacteria bacterium, assembly GCA_016195665.1. Taxonomy (NCBI): domain Bacteria; kingdom Pseudomonadati; phylum Pseudomonadota; class Gammaproteobacteria; species Gammaproteobacteria bacterium. The sequence continues at coordinate 37,959 of JACPZD010000002.1, forward strand.
GCGTGCCTTTATCCGCCGTGAGCATCACCTGAGTATCCGGCGCCGCGCACCATGTTTGTATGCGGTCGGTATAAATAAGATCGTCCGGATGCTTCACGCCGTGACACACGGTAAGACGGCCGTAGGACGCGCGGCGTTGCAAGGCATAGTGAATCATCGAGGTCGTCGGCGCGCAACCAAGACCTCCGGTAATCAGCAATAAGTGGCGTCCCTGAGCCGCCTCCAGTGGCCAACCTCGTCCAAACGGGCCGCGCAGACCCAGTTTGTCGCCGGGCTTGAGCCGTTGCAATCCCCTCGTCACACGTCCTACGGCGCGGATGGTGTGATCAATCAGATCAGGGTCATCGGGATCCGAAACGATAGAGATCGCCACCTCACCCACGCCCCACAAGTAAAGCATGTTGAACTGGCCCGGTTGAAAGCGATACGCGGCGCGGGCCTGCGCGTCGTGCAAGCACAGACGCAAGGTAAAGACATCACGCGTCTCGTCCACGCGCTCCACCACCGCGGCCAACTGGGGGAGATAAGGATTGAAGGTCTTTGCGTTGGCGCTCACGTCCTCTCCTTATCCCGGAGGGAAGAGCGAAGCGAAGGGTGCGGGGGTATCTATCCGCGTCGCGCGGATTGCGTTTACCTCTTCGATGAGATCAATGCCGGTCGGACACCAGGTGATGCAACGCCCGCACCCCACACAACCGCTCGCACCAAATTGCTCGATCCACGCCGCAAGTTTGTGGGTGAGCCATTGCCGGTAGCGATGACGGATCTGAGGGCGAATCTGTGCGCCGTGGATATATCCGTGCTGCAATGTAAAACACGAGCTCCACTCGCGGCGGTGTTCGCTTGCGGTTCCATCCAGCGACATCACATCGGATTCGCTGTGACAAAAACAGGTGGGACACACCATCGTGCAGTTGGCGCACGACAGACAGCGCTCGGCGACATCATCCCAGCGCGGGTGTTCGAGGTTGCTAAACAGCAGCGCCTGAATGTCCGTGGTGTCGAGACGGCGCGTTTGGGAATCTGCCGCGGCGGCAATGGCTTGCGTTGCAGCGGTTTCGTCCACGTCGCGCGCGGGCTTCAGGGGGAGATCGGCCAGCAACGTCTCACCTTGCTCACTGCCCGCCTCTACCAGAAAGGCCTCATCGAGTTCAGTCAAGGCAAGATCATAGCCGGCCCGCGCGCGCGGCCCGGTATTCATCGAGACGCAGAAACAGGTCGCGGCGGAGCGCGTGCAATTCACCGCAACTATGAATAAGTTTTCGCGCCGGCAGGCGTAATAGGGGTCGGTGTAGTTTGAGTGCTGTCCCGCGAGAAAGGTGCGGTCCTGCACACTCACGCCTGCAAGATCGCAGGCGCGCGCACCAATGACGGCAAGCGGCCGCAGGTCAGGCAGGGTCTCCTTAAAGCTCACCTCGCCACCGGCGGAGACTGTCCACAAAGTCTCTTTCGGCGCGAACAAAAAACGTTTGAGAGATTCCGGGCCATGGACGTAATCAAAATATCGTCCATTGCCCGAATCTTCGAGACGATAACTCCCCGGCTCCTGCACGCTTATAAAGCCCGCCGAGAGGTCGGCCGCGCCGCTGATCTCGTCGAACACAATAGAGCCGCTGCGCACCCGCGGCCCCAACACGCGATAGCCACGTGCTGCGAGCGCCCGAATCAAACTATCGAAATCGGCCCTGGCTAATAGTGACGGTTGAGACATGGCGTTTCCCTCGCTCGGTTTTAGCAAGCATAGGCTACTCTAGTCAAACCCTCAAATAATACGATTACGCTGTTCACCCCGGAAATAGGCTTCGATATTCGTCACCACCTCTCGCGCCAATCTTTGTTGCGCCTGCCTGCTCGCCCAGGCAATGTGCGGAGTGATGAGGAGATTGGTAAGATCCACTGACAACAAGGGATGATCCGGCGGTGGCGGTTCCCGGCTCAAGACATCTATGCAGGCGCCGCCGATCCGGCCCGCTCGTAAGGCGTCGGTCAACGCCGCCTCGTCCACCACCCCGCCGCGCGCCGTGTTGATGAGGACGGCGGTGGGTTTCATGAGCGCCAGTTCGGCGTGACCGATGAGATGATGAGTGCCGGCATTGAGAGGCACATGCAGGCTGATGACATCGCTGTGGCGCAACACCTCATCAAAGGGGATATATCCGGCGCGAATACCCTCTGCGCCCCGGCGTTCCGCCAGCCACACCCGCATGCCGAAGGCCTCGCCCAGCCGCGCGACGGCCTGGCCCAGTGTCCCGGCCCCGATAATACCCAAGGTAGACCCGGCGAGATCAACCATCTCCCTATCGTTCAGGGTGAAGATAGGCGAACGCGACCAGTCACCGTCAAGTACGGCCTGGTGATAGTGCACGATCTGCCGGCGCAGTGCGAGCAGCATGGCAAAGACATGTTCAGCGACGCTTTCCGTGGCGTAATCACCAACATTACACACGGCGACGCCGCGCGCCCGCGCCGCCTCCAGATCAATGTGATCCACCCCGGTGGCCGCCACCGCAATCAACCGCAGGCGCGGCAATTGCTCCAGCGCCTCCGCCCCCACCGGGACCTTGTTGGTGATGATGACCTCGGCGTCTGCCGCGCGCTCGACAAGCTGTTTGGGGGTCGTGGTGGGGTATTCACGCCAATGGCAATGCTCTATCCCCGGCCCGGGGAACTCGATGGTCTCGGCAAACGTCCGGCGGTCCAGCAAAACGATATTCATAATCGAATTATAGCCCTATGGAACCTTGCTTGTGGGAGCTCTGAATAAGTCCATCCTGGACTTCTCAGAGCAAGAAAAGCAAAAACGTGGCCATAAGATTATTATGGTGCTTTTCTTCATTTTTCAAGCACTTTTGTGCTTGAAAAATGACGGCGCATCCATGCACCGGGGACCTCTGACATAATCAGAGGCCCCGGTGTTGTTGTCTCCATAAAGAGACGGTATCCTATGTCATACGGAGAGGTACTCGAAGTGGTCATAACGGCACCGACTCGAAATCGGTTGGGCGGTTAATCCCGCCACGTGGGTTCGAATCCCACCCTCTCCGCCACTTTCTCTCATGTACATCAAGCCTATGTCCGCTGCCCCCTCTTGGCCGCGCGCCGTCATTCATCTCGACATGAATGCCTTTTTTGCGTCGGTGGAGCAGCGCGACTTTTCCGAATTGCGCGGCAGGCCGGTGGCGGTGACCAATGGCGAGGTCGGCACCACGATCATCACCTGTTCCTACGAGGCGCGTGCCTATGGCGTACATACCGGCATGCGGCTCAAAGAGGCGCGCCAACTCTGCCCGCAACTTATCCAGCGCCCTGCCCGGCCTAAAGTCTATGCGGCAATCTCCACCGCCATTATGGAGGCGCTCTACGACATCAGCCCCGACATCGAGGTCTACTCGGTGGACGAGGCCTTTCTCGACGTGACGCGCTGCCAGACATTACACGGCACACCGGAGGACATGGCTCGCATGGCGATAGCCAAGGTACGCGAGGTCAGCGGCCTCCCCTGCTCGGTGGGCGTGAGCGGCGACAAGAGTACGGCCAAATTTGCCGCCAATCTCATGAAACCCAATGGCTTTACCGTGATCCCGCCGTGGGAAGCGCGGGAACGATTGGAGAACGAACCCGTCACGAAGCTCTCCGGTGTCGCGGAAGGCATCGGCGGTTATCTCTCCGCGCACGGCGCGATAACCTGCGGTGATGTCGCGCGTCTGCCGGTAAGCGTGCTGGCGCGCCGTTTCGGCAATATGGGCCGCCACATCTGGCTGATGTGTCAGGGCGAAGATCCCGATGACGTACAGGTGGATGTCGCCGCGCCCAAATCGCTCGGCCACGGCAAGGTCGTCCCGCCCGGCACGCGCGATAAAGAGACGCTGCTTACCTATTTCTTACATATGAGTGAAAAGGTCGGCGCGCGCCTGCGCCGTCATGATCTCGATGCGCAACGTTTCTTCATCGGCCTGCGCGGTTATAATGGATGGATTGGCGACACGCTCACTCTGGTGCAGCCCGGCAACGACAGTAAAGCGATTTATCAACTGTGTAACATTGTCATGCACAAAATTTGGCACGGCGAACCGGTGTCGCAGGTGCAGGTTACCGCACGCGACCCGCGGCCTGTGAATAATCAACTGGGCCTGTTTGAAGTGCATGACGAGCGTCATGAGGTGCTCAATCAAGTCATGGATCAGATCAATCAACGCTACGGCGAATTCACCCTCGCCCCTGCGCGCCTGTTAGGACGCTCCGCCATGCCCAATGTCATCGCCCCCTCCTGGAAGCCCAGCGGCCATCGGCAATTTGTGTGAGAGAACGGCCCCATGCGATACGCTTTTCCCCATAGCACAATCCTCATACTCGTCTTGCTGAGCACGCCTCTGTACGCTGAAGAGAAGAAGACCGGCCCTTCTCAAGCAAATCTTGACGTACAGGGACGTACTAATGTCGCGGGAGGCAGGATGCCGGGAGCGACCGCCAAACACGCCATCCAATTCACGCCAGCCGACTTCAAGTGGGTGGACGCCCCGCGCTCGATGCCGGCTGGGACGAGAATTCAAGTTTTGGAGGGTAACCCCACCCGCGCGGGCCTATTCACCATGCGCGTGAAGCTGCCCGCGCAAACCACGCTCATGCCGCACTCGCATCCAGAAGATGAACGGGTCACGGTGCTCTCGGGCGGGGCATATGTTGGCTTCGGAAACAAAGTCGACCTGGCCAAAGCCAAGCAGTTCGCGACGGGCAGCTACTACGTCAACCCCGCCAGGCTGCATCATTACGCCTACTTCGGTGAAGAGACGGTAATACAACTGACAGGAACGGGGCCGTGGGAGATTCATTATCTGAAAGCTCCGGAACCACCGAAAAAGAAGAAACGAGCGAATTAGATCATCCGCTCTCCTCCGTGGCCCCTGTAAATCTGCGATTCAAAATCGTCATCGCCTTCGTCACGCTTTATCTGGTGTGGGGCTCGACGTATCTCGCCATCCGCGTCGGCGTCCATGACCTGCCGCCCGCGCTGTTCGCCGGTGTGCGTTTTGTCATCTCGGGACTCGCCCTGGGGCTTTATGCTCACCTGCGGGGCGAGGCCCTGCCGCGATCACTCGCCGCATGGAAGGTCACCATCATCATGGGGATATTTCTACTGACCGGCGGCAACGGTTTGGTGGTGTGGGGCGAGCAGTGGGTGCCCTCCAATCAGGCTGCATTGATTGTGGCGACCACCGCACTGTGGCTCGCCGGTCTGGGCACGCTGGGGTCGCAAGGCCAGTCGCTGACACGCGTTACCCTGCTCGGACTCGTAGCAGGCTTCGCGGGTGTGGCCCTGTTAATGTTTCCCAACAGCGAAAATTTTTCGTTTGATCACCTGGGTGGACAGATCGGCATCCTGCTTGCCGCATTTCTGTGGTCGAGCGGCTCGATCTACGGTAAACGCCACCCCAGCGGAACTCCGCCGATGATGTCCGCCGCGCTCCAGATGCTGGCCGGCGGAATGGTATTGGCCGTCATCGGCCTCGCTACGGGAGAAGTTACTCACTGGCAGTGGTCGCTCGAAGGCGCCGGCGCGCTGAGTTATCTGATTGTCTTCGGCACGCTGGGTTTTGTCGCCTTTACCTGGCTGTTGCATACCGTCACGCCCTCCCAACTCGGGACCTACGCCTACGTCAATCCCGCTGTGGCGGTGATGTTAGGCTGGTGGCTGCTGGGCGAAACCTTGACCCACACTCAAATACTCGGCATGACGATCATTTTGTTTGGCGTCATTCTGGTAACGGCTTCCTCCTCCAGGCGTTAGCCCTTATGATCACTATAGCCCAATGGTAAAAACCCTGCGGAAGCTGGTACTACGTGGATTCGTACTGGCAGCCCTGCTAATCCTGCTCTATCAAGCATGGCTGGCGCTGCACATCTGGTACTGGGTGGAACACAATCCCACAACAACCGCCTTTATGGAATCTCGGTTAAATGAGATGCAAATCCAAGCCCCTCAAGCCCGCTTATCACAAAAATGGGCGCCCTATTCCGGCATCTCGGTACATCTCAAGCGCGCCTTGATCGCGGCGGAAGACGCCAAATTTCTTGAGCATGAGGGTTTCGACTGGGAAGGGATACAAGTCGCTTACGAGAAAAATCTTAAAAAGGGGCGCATCGTCGCCGGCGGCTCCACCATCAGTCAGCAATTGGCCAAGAACCTGTTTTTATCAGGCAGCCGCACGCCCTGGCGCAAGGTGCAAGAGGCTGTTATTACCTTGATGCTGGAGAATATTCTCAGCAAACGCCGTATCTTCGAAATCTACCTCAATGTCATCGAGTGGGGCAACGGCGTGTTCGGGGTGGAGGCCGCCGCGCGTCACTATTATGGAGTGAGTGCGGCAACTATTTCTGCGCCGCAAGCAGCGCAATTAGCAGCGATGGTCACCAATCCGCGCTATTATGACGGCCACCGCACCGCCCGCGGCCTGCAGCGCAAGAGCGGCATCATCCTCGCGCGCATGCCGGCCGCCCAGGTACCCTGACCATACACCCTACAGATAACTTATCGCCATGCCGCTTATCAGTCTCAACAAGGCGTCCATCGCCTTTGGCCATCACGCCCTGCTCGATCGGGCCGACCTCGTTATCGAACCCGGCGAGCGCGTCTGCCTGATCGGACGCAACGGCGCCGGCAAATCCACCCTCATGCAGATCATTGCCGGCGCTATCCTGCCCGATGACGGAATCGTCTGGCGGCAACCCGGGCTGCGCATCGGCAGGCTTGCCCAGGACGTGGTCTTGGCGGAAGACCGCACGGTCTTCGACACCGTGGCCGAGGGTTTGGGCGATCTCGCCGCGGTGCTCTCCGGTTATCACCATACCCTGGCCCTGTTGGAGCAGGACCACTCTGAGCCGGTGTTGCAGCGTCTGCACGATTTGCAGCATCAGCTCGAAACCCGCGACGGCTGGCGCTTTCACCAGCGCATCGAAACCACCCTCAGCCGCCTGGAATTGCCCGCCGACCAACTTTTGGGTGAGATCTCCGGCGGCTGGAAGCGGCGCGTAGCACTGGCCCAGGCGCTGGTCTCGGAACCCGATTTGCTGTTGCTGGATGAGCCGACCAACCATCTGGATATCGCGGCGATCACCTGGCTGGAAGAGTTGCTGCTGAATTTCCGCGGCGGTCTGCTGTTCATCACCCACGACCGCAGTCTGCTGCAACACCTCGCCACCCGCATCGTGGAACTGGACCGCGGACAACTTACCTCGTGGCCGGGCGACTACCCACATTATCTGCAAAAGAAACAGGAGATGCTGGCCATCGAGGCCGATCACGCCGCCAAGTTCGACAAAAAACTCGCGCAGGAAGAGGTCTGGATACGCAAGGGCATCCAGGCCCGCCGCACCCGCAATGAAGGCCGCGTGCGCGGCCTCTATGCCCTGCGCGAGGAACGCGCCAAACGCCGCAGCGTGCCGGGCAAGGCGCAACTCGCCCTGGACAGCGGCGCACTCTCCGGCAAGCTGGTGATCGAGGCGGAGGAGGTCTGCAAATCCTATGACGGCAAGCCGGTGGTCAAAAATTTTTCCACGCGCATCATGCGCGGCGACCGGGTGGGGCTGATCGGCCCGAACGGCGCCGGCAAGACCACGCTGCTCAAGCTGCTGCTCGGCGAGTTGGCGCCGGACAGCGGGACCGTGCGGCAGGGTACGAATCTGCAAATCGCCTACTTCGACCAGTTACGCGCCCAGCTCGACCCGGAACGCTCCGTCATAGACAACCTGGCGCTGGGAATGGATACCGTCACCGTCAATGGCGCGTCGAAACACGTCATCAGCTACCTCCAGGATTTCCTGTTCCCTCCGGCCCGCAGCCGTTCCCCGGTCAAATCGCTTTCCGGGGGCGAACGCAATCGCCTGCTGCTGGCGAAGCTGTTCACCCAGCCCGCCAACCTGCTGGTGATGGACGAGCCGACCAACGATCTCGACATCGAGACCCTGGAATTACTGGAAGAGCTGCTGGGCGGCTATAACGGAACCCTGCTCTTGGTCAGCCATGATCGCGCCTTTCTCGACAACGTGGTCACCAGCGTCATCGTGTTTGAAGGGGAAGGGAAGATCGGCGAATACGTCGGCGGCTATGAAGACTGGCTGCGGCAGACTGCCCGGAAGCAACTCCCGCCCAAATCCGCACCCAAGCCGGCGGAAAAAGCTCAACTCAAGGCCGCTCGTAAACTGGGTTACAAAGAGCAACGTGAACTGGAGACCCTCCCCGTTCAGATTGACACCCTGGAGGCGGAACAAGAACGTCTGCACGCCGCACTGGCGGAACCGGATTTTTATCAGCGCGACAAGGAAGGCTTCCACGCCGCCATGCAACGGCTCGACGAAGTCGGCCAGGCCCTCCAGGCGGCCTATGCGCGCTGGGATGAGCTGGGAGCTCCGCAAGCTTGACGTCTTGAGCACCGCGGTCTATCTTGGGTGTTCTTGGAATACCTAAAGGGGCCGTTTATGGATATACAAAAGATTGCGGTGATCGGACTGGGCAGGGTGGGGTCTGCATTTCTGGAGCAAATGCTGGCGCTTAAGGACAAAGGTATTCAAATTGCCTACGCCGTTGAGCGCAACGAGACCCCGGGGAAACTCTTGGCCAAAGAAGCCGGCATCCGGCTCTTGACCCTTGATCAACTCATCGCCCTGGGTAGTGAGGTGGACATTGTCTTCGACCTCACCGGCAACGCCGAAGCGCGCAGGGAACTCCGGGAAAAACTCGCCGCCTCCAATAACCGGCATACCACCATTGCGCCCGAGGCGATTGCCCGCATGATGTGGACGGCGATGGGCGGCAAGGCCTTGCCCGATGTCCACGGCAGCAAGGGTTATTGATACACTCTGTTAGGAAGTGAGGCGTGAAGAGTGAGGGGTGAGGCGCAATACCTCACACCTCTCAGCCTCCCAAGTGATACGAAATAATCCGGTTGACCTCGTTCTTGGAACCCAAAATCACCGGCACGCGCTGATGCAGATCCTCCGGCTGTATCTCCGTGATGCGCTCGCGCCCGGTGGTGCTCACTCCGCCCGCCTGTTCCACGATGAATGACATCGGATTGGCCTCGTACATAAGGCGCAGCTTGCCCGCCTTGGCGGGATCTTTGGTGTCCTTCGGGTACATGAACACGCCGCCGCGAATCAAAATACGATGCACCTCGGCAACCATAGAGGCGATCCAGCGCATGTTGAAATTTTTCTTGCGCGGGCCTTCCACGCCGGCCAGGCACTCATCCACGTAGCGTTGCACCGGCGCTTCCCAGAAACGTTCATTGGAAGCATTGATGGCGAACTCGTGGCTGTCTTCGGGGATTTTCATACCGGGATGGGTAAGGATGAACTCACCGATATTCTGGTCGAGCGTAAAGCCGTTCACGCCGTGACCGCTGGTGAGCACGATCATGGTGGACGGCCCATAGAGCGCATACCCCGCGCACACCTGCTTCGCGCCGGACTGAAAGAAGTCGCGCGCGGTCACGGCTTCCTGCGACATCCCCTTGGGCGAGCGCAGAATCGAGAAGATAGTGCCTACCGAAATGTTCACATCAATGTTGGACGAGCCATCGAGCGGATCGAACACCAGCAGATACTTGCCCTTCGGGTACTGGCGGGGGATCTGATAGATATCGTCCATCTCCTCCGAGCCCATCGCGGCGAGGTGGCCCGCCCATTCGTTGGACTTGATAAAGATTTCGTTGGTGATGACGTCCAGTTTCTTCTGTGTTTCACCCTGCACGTTTTCGCTGCCCGCGCTGCCCTGGATGCCGATCAGCGCGCCCTTGTGTACCGCGTTGGAGATGACCTTGCAGGCCGTGACGATGTCATTGAGGAGCGAGCTGAAGTCGCCGCTCGCGCCGATCTGGCGCTGTTCTTCGATGATAAATTGCGTAAGCGTGGTGCCGTTATGCATGACGATGATTACCTTAAATGAGGGCTACGAAATAAATCATCCTCCGCAGCGTCTCGGCTGCGGGGAGTGTTACTCTTAAGTCAATAATTAAGCCTACACTTCCCTCTGTGTCCCCGCCCCCCTATGTAGGGGGCGGGAAAGGGTGGGGGTAGGTAAAACAGTGTATTTACTCAGGAGTCACATCATAAGTAGTGCTCCTTGCTTTGTGACTCCTGAGTGATACTCGGTCCGAATCAATACGGGGATTGCGGGGGCGTAAAAGTTTAATATTTTATCAAGAATTCCATTTATCCGCCATATTTACCTTGCCCGGCAGCCTGTTCTCGTCTATGATTTTTAGTTGCTTGCAATGAGATTGCAGGGAGAGGTGTCCGAGCGGGCGAGCGGTGGGCTTAGGAGCCGCGAGCGCCAAGCCATGGATGGCTTGGCCGGTGTTGCACAGTAGTCTGAAGTTACGCCAGGGACGGCCGCAAATGCGGCGAAAATTAGGAGAGGTGTCCGAGCGGTTGAAGGAGCACGCCTGGAAAGTGTGTATACGGTAACCCCGTATCGCGGGTTCGAATCCCGCCCTCTCCGCCACTTAACAGCCGGAGGACTCCGGCCCCTGCTGGTTTAGATCCCTAGTCCCTGCCTCTAACCCCCAGCCCCTGTTTTATGGTGGCTTGTATCGGTCCCCTCGCAACGAGCGGCTGTGAACCCCGTCAGGCCCGGAAGGGAGCAGCGGCAGCAACCTCACTCGTGTGCCGGGGTGTGGCTGGTACAGGCCGCCGCCTTTGTTATTATAAATCAATAGATTGATTCCAAAAGCTGGCGTTCTTCTAATAATCCGCAAGTTCTACATGTGTGCCTTTAATCATTATCTAGCCGCCTTGGTGAGCCAGGAATATTGGTGAGTCAATATCTATATGCTATCCTTGAATGTGGCTGTTAGTCGTTAAGTTAAAGGAGGACCTAGCGATGAATAATCCTTTAGAAGTAGAACTTGAGACTTACATAAAAGTTCTTCCCCAGTTGCTTCCTAATCAGGGGAAGTATGTTTTAATCGGTGGAGGACAAATTGCCGGTATTTACGACACGTATGATGACGCCATAAGTATTGGGTATGAGAAATTTGGGATCAAACCCTTCCTGGTAAAACAAATCATGGCGTCGGAGCAAGTCCAGTACTTTACCCGCGATGTCCTTTCTGCATGCCCTGCTTAACAGTTCAAATATCTGCAAATGGCGCATTATTAGATTTACTTATAGGTGTCAGTCTTCCTCGTCAACAAGCACTAAAGAAACTATCCGAGCCCGTTCCAGAGGCCGTCACAATACGTGGATTGATTGATACTGGGGCAAGCTGTACGTGCGTAGATCCTCAAATCATTTCTTCATTGAAGCTTACTCCGACAGGTCAAATTCCTATTCATACCCCTTCAACGGGTGAGCTGCCTCATCTGTGTAATCAATACGACGTAAGCGTTACTATCCTGCATCCAGCTTTAACCTATACTTTTCACGCAATGCCCGTCATCGAGCTGATTGGCAGGGATGTCCTGAAAGACTGCCTCTTCCTGTACGATGGCCGGAATCAAACATATACATTGGCCTTTTAGACTACCCGCAAGATAGTATCCCCATGAGCTACCAAGTCCTCGCCCGCAAGTGGCGGCCGCGCAATTTCGACGAGATGGTCGGGCAAGACCATGTGCGGCGTGCACTGGTCAACGCCCTCGATAACGACCGGCTGCACCACGCCTTTCTGTTTACCGGGACTCGGGGCGTGGGAAAAACCACCATCGCGCGCATCTTGGCCAAGTCCCTCAATTGCGAGCAGGGCGTCAGTTCAAAGCCCTGCGGGGTGTGCAGCGCCTGCCGCGAGATAGATGAAGGGCGCTTTGTAGACCTGATCGAGGTGGACGCCGCCTCCCGCACCAAGGTCGAGGACACGCGTGATCTGTTGGAGAACGTGCAGTACGCCCCGACTCGCGGGCGTTATAAAGTCTATCTCATAGACGAGGTGCACATGCTCTCCACCCACAGCTTCAATGCCCTGCTGAAAACCCTGGAAGAGCCGCCGCCGCACGTCAAATTTTTACTCGCCACCACCGACCCGCAAAAACTGCCGGTGACCATCCTCTCGCGCTGCCTGCAATTCAATCTAAAGCGCGTTCCCGTTGATCTGATTAGCAAACAGTTGGAATACATTCTCGTCCAGGAAGGGATTGAGGGCGAGCCAGGGGCGCGTCTCGCCCTGGCCCGTGCCGCCGACGGAAGTTTGCGTGACGCCTTAAGTCTGCTCGACCAGGCCATCGCCTATGGCGGCGGCGTACTCCGCGAGACTGAGGTGCGCGCCATGCTGGGAACTATAGAACAGACCCATATCGTCGCCCTGCTGGACGCCCTGGCCGGTCACGACGCCCCAGCCTTGTTACAGCGAATACAATTGCTGGCCGAACACAGCCCCGATTTTGCCGGCGTGCTGGCCGATCTGCTTTCGCACCTGCACCGCATTGCCCTCGCCCAGATCGCCCCGGAGGCCATAGACGACAGTCTGGGTGACCGCGCCAGTCTCCTGCGCCTGGCGCAGACCCTCAGCCCCGAGGACGTGCAGTTGTTCTATCAGATTGGCCTGCTCGGACGGCGCGACCTGTCCCTGGCGCCGGACGCCCGCAACGGTTTCGAAATGGCGCTGCTGCGCATGCTGACCTTTCGTCCGCGCAGCGCGGCAGAGCCGCTCAGCGTCTCCTCCGCTACGGCCTCTCACGCCTCACGCCTCACGCCTCACCTGCCACCCCTCACCTCCCCTGCCGATCCGGCCGCCACTCTGAAGGCCGCTCCGGCCACTACTACCCCTCACCCCTCACCCCTCACCCCTCACCTATCTGCACCCCCTTCCGCGCGGGAACCGGTTTCAGACGACTGGGATAAAGTGCTAAGCGCACTCAATCTCACCGGCATGCTAAAGCAGCTCGCGGTCAATTGCGCCCTTATAGGACGGACCGGCGACACCCTGTCTCTGCTTCTGGACAGCAGCCAGGCCAACCTGCGCACCGCGCGGCTGGAGGAGCGTCTGCAGCAAGCCCTGCAAACCTATTACCAAACTCCGGTCAAGCTCGTCCTCACCGTGGGTGAGCCCGGCGGATCCACGCCGGCGCAGGCCCGGGCGAGAGAACAGAACGAACGCCAGCAGGCCGCCGCCCAGGTCATCCAGAGTGACGCCAACGTCCAGGCCCTGATCGAAACCTTCAACGCCCGCATCCACCCCGACTCTATCCAGCCCCTGGATTAATCTGATCTCTCTTCTCAGCTCAGGCTTGCTATAATTAAAGGTAGGTAGAATTAGACTGACTTCTCAGCTCACTTTATCTCCCCCTTGATAGAAGAGTTAGAGTGGGGGGGGGGTAGGTAGTAGCGCAAACACATCACGCAGAAAGACTTACGAGGTAAGATATGAAAGGCGGTCTAGGCAACATCATGAAACAGGCCCAGCAGATGCAGGCCAACCTGCAAAAGGCTGCGGAGGAACTCGCCGGCCTGGAAGTCACCGGACAATCCGGCGCGGGCATGGTCACCGTGGTCATGACCGGATCGCACGACGTCAAGCGCGTCACCATAGATCCCAGCCTGATGCAGGAAGACAAGGAAATGCTGGAAGACCTGATCGCGGCGGCCGTCAACGACGCCGTGCGCGCGGTGGAGAAGACCTCCAAGGAAAAATACGCCGGCATGACGGGCGGCCTGGGCCTCCCCGCAGGCTTCAAGATGCCCTTCTAGCCTTGCAGCACGTCCCCAGCACACTCATTGAGCAGTTAGTCGAGGCCTTCCGCTGCCTGCCCGGCGTGGGCCCCAAGTCGGCCCAGCGCATGGCCTTCCATCTGCTGGAACGCAACCGCGAAGGCGCGCGCCAACTCGCCGAGGCCCTGACCCAGGCCGTCAACAACATCCATCACTGCGTCCTGTGCCGTACCCTAAGCGAAACCGAAATCTGCCGGCTATGCGCCAATAGCGGCCGGGACCGCGCCCTGCTGTGCGTAGTGGAAACCCCCGCCGACGTGTTAGCCGTAGAACGCGCCACCGGCTACAAGGGATTGTACTTCGTGCTAATGGGCCACCTCTCCCCCCTGGACGGCATCGGCCCTGAACAGATCGGCCTCGCTAAGCTCGCCGAGCGCCTGGACCCGGCAGCGGTGCGCGAAGTCATCCTCGCCACCAATCCCACCGTGGAGGGCGAAGCCACCGCCCACTACATCAGCGAACTGGTGCGCCCGCGCGGCATCAAAGTCACCCGCATCGCCCACGGCGTGCCGCTGGGCGGCGAACTGGAATACGTAGACAGCGGCACCCTGTCGCATGCCTTTTCGGGGAGGCGAGAGATATAGGCATCCTGCCTGTGTAGTTAAAACATCATAAGGCAGACTCGAATCCGCCAAATCTAATACCGGATCGAACACAGTTTTTCTTTACTATTTTCGCGACGATCTGCCGCGATGAGAGATTCCTTTCGTTATGCTGCTTCCAGTCCGATTACCGCTTGCCTAACAAGGCGACTGCTTGTGCTATGCGCGGCAACTTCGATGCGTAGTGAGGGTCGAACAGGCGTCTAACCTCCTTCTCATCGACACCAAGCCGCTTGGCAAGCTGTACGTTGGTGAAGCCCAACATCTCACCGCTCTCCATAACCACTCACCCCATCACACATTTGCCCGCCCCAATCCGGGGGCGCCATTCCTCGCTCGATGTAGCCGTGCAACGTTGAATGGGGCCAATCCACAGGACGCGCAATCCAACCGTGCTTCACCGGGTTGAAATGAATGTAATCCACGTGCCGCGCCAGATCGGCCTCATCCCGGATTTGATGCTCCCAATAGCGCCGCTGCCAGATACCACGCTCGCGTTTGGCCTGACGGCTGGCGCGGATATGCTCGACTTTTGCCATCCGCCGCGAAAACCCGGCCTTGATCCGCGACCAGCGCAACGGATAATTGGCATCATCAGGTGGCAGGCGCCAAATCGCGTGCAGGTGTTCGGGCAACACGACCATCGCCAGCGTAACGAAGGCGAAAAGGAAAAGGGGGTCAGGTTCATGGAAAAGGGGGTCTGGAAAAGGGGGTCAGGTTCATTGTATGGAAAAGTGGAAAAGGGGGTCAGGGAAAAGGGGGGAAAAGGGGGTCAGGTTCATTGTATGACTACCATACCTCTCGCCTCACCTGCTCCAACTGCTTCGCCAATCTTATATCTTCCTCCAATAGATGCCGCACCTGCATCAACGCATGGCTGATGTGGGAAAAGGGGGTCATGAGGAAAAGGGGGACAGATTGAGGCATACCCGATTTCACGGACACAGGGTTAGGGGACAACAGCGTTTTCTTCATACTGCATCGGACTCACGTAACCGAGTGTTTGATGTAGCCGTTCTCGATTGTAAAACACTTCA
>JACPZD010000003.1 GCA_016195665.1 Gammaproteobacteria bacterium
CGGCCTTTGCCACCACGGTGAACTTCACCCTTACCGGCACGGCTACGCAGGGCACGGACTATACCCCTTCGATCACCGGCTCCATCACCATTGCGGCAGGCAGCACCACCGGCGCCATCACCGTAGACCCGACCCCCGACACCATATTTGAGCCCGACGAAACCGTCACCGTCACCCTCACCGGCGGCGCCACCAACGGCCAGGCGATCGGCATCGGTGTCGCCTCGGCCACCGGCACCATCACCAACGACGATACCCAACCCACGATCAGCATCAACGACGTCACGGTAAACGAAGGCGCCGGCACCGCGACCTTCGCCGTTACCCTAAGCAACCCCAGCAGCCAGATCATCACGGTGCAATATCAGACGGCCAACGGCAGCGCCACGGCGGGCAGTGACTACACCGCCAGTGGCTTACAGACCCTGACCTTCGCGCCGGGCGTTATCAGCCAGCCCATTACCGTCCCGATTCTGGAAGATACGCTGGTCGAGGGTAACGAGACCTTCGTTGTCAATCTGTCCACCCCGACCGACGCCACTATTGCTGGTACCGGCGTCGGCACCGGCACCATCATAGATAACGATCAACCCAGCCTTAGCATCACCGGCGTCACGGTCAACGAGGGCGCAGGCACGGCGAGCTTTACCGTGACCATGAACACTATCAGCCCCAGCAACGTCACGTTCACCTATGCGACTGCCGACGGCACCGCCACGGCGGGCGCCGATTACACCGGCACCGTTAGCGGCGCCGGAACGATCACGGCGGGCAGCCTCACAACCACTATCAACATACCCATCACGGATGATCTCATCGTGGAAGGAACGGAGAACTTCACCGTCACCCTGACCGGCGCGACCGGGGCCAGCATCGCCGTTCCCACCGCCACCGGCGCCATCACCGACAATGATCATGTCACCTTCAACATCAGCGGCACGCCCAGCCTGACCGAAGGCGGCACCGCGACCTACAACATCAGCTACACCGGCACGCTGGCTGCCGGCCAGACCGCCACGGTGAATTACGGCACCGTCAACGGCACGGCCCTGGCCGGTTCCGACTATACCGCCAACAGCGGCACACTGACCTTCACTGGCGGCGGCCCCACCAGCCAACCCGTCACTGTCGTTACGATAGACGATAACCTGGCCGAAGCGACTGAAAACTTCCAAGTGAACCTGAGTGGCGCGAGCGCCAATGCCCTCATCGGCACCGGCAGCGCGAACACCACCATCCTCGACAACGAGCCGACGATTTCCATCAACGACGTCTCCAAGTCGGAAGGTTCGTTGGCGCCTGGAAACGAAGTGAATGTTACCCCCTTTACTTTCACCGTGACACTCAGTGCCTCCAGCACGCAAACCGTCACGGTGAATTATGCCATCACCAACGGCTCACCGAATCCAACGAATGGGGGAGACTTCTTCCCCGGCGGCCTTCCCTCTGGGGGGATGCTGACCTTCGCGCCGGGCAATACAAGTCAGACGATCACGGTTAACGTCAGGGCCGATAATACCACTGAGCCACATGAAACCTTCTTTGTGGACCTGTCTAGTCCGAGCAATAATGCCTCGATACTCGATGGTCATGGTGTAGGCACTATCCTCAATGATGACAGCATCAACATCAGCGACGCAACGGTAAACGAGGCCGCGGGTACGGCGACCTTTACCGTCAGCTTGAGCAATGCGCTCGCCCACCCGGTGACCGTGGATTTTGCCACCGCCGACGGTACGGCCACCGCGGGCAGCGATTACGCCGCGCAGACCGGTACCTTGACCTTTGTTCCCGGTGTGACCAGCCAGACCATTACCATACCGATCCTCAACGACGCTATTTTTGAAGGCAACGAGACGTTTACGGTCAACCTGAGCAATGCAAGCGGCGACACCATCAAGGATGGAACAGGTGTGGGCACTATAACCGATGATGATCTGCCCACGGCGCTCAACATCTCCGACCTGCTGACCGGCGCCGGCCCGCACAGCGGCGACCTCGGCGAGTTTCTCCGGTTCGATACCCAAACCAGTCCCGGCAACACCCTGGTCACTCTGGATACCGACGGCGCCGGCCCGGCGCTGAATGTCCCCCTGGTGACGCTGACGGGCATGGTTGTCCATGACCTGAGCGCCTTGCTTAGCCACACTCCCGAGTACACTCCTTAAGCGGGTTCTCCGTTGCGCGGATGGCTCCGGCCATCCGCTTTTTTTTTGCAATCAAACGCAGGGTGCGCCGTGCGCACCGGGTGGTGCGTGAAACGCACACTACGTGACTCGGTAGGTGCGAATTCATTCGCACAGCCGGCCGAATGAATTCGGCCCTACTCCACCTCCTCAGAGCTTTCTTAAAGTTGAGTCACAGGAGAATAATCGCTTCCGCTTTTGGGGCCTTGTAGAAGAGTTACATGGTAAAATACTGCGGGTTGTCACCCTGGAAGATAAGGTCACTATACACAATGCCTTTCCAGACAGAGGGTTCAAACATGAAGCTTAACTATTATCCTGACACCAGTAGTGTCCGGTTAATGAAGAGGTTTATTGCCGGGGCTTCCAAAGAAGGCCCTTGGTATTGGAAATACCAAGGTACGGATAAGTATTCTGTTGGATCAGGATGTGTTGAATTTTTTCAAGGCAAAGGCCCAGAAACCGAACGCTCTTCCCTATCAAACACAGATTAACCAGGCGCTGCGGTATTTTATGGAGTCGGGAAATTTAGATACGAATACCTTGAAGGCGGCGTTAGTCCAAGATTCCAGCTTCATTCAAGCCATCGTCAAAGCGGCAACCAGGCTAAGGGCGGCGTGACATATCCCAGCCTGTATCCTGTGAGGATGATTGCAATCATGAAGCACTATCAATTAACCGCTGTCATCTGGAAAGAAGACAACAAGAGGGATCTATCATTGGATTTATGCAGATGACGGCTTCTGAGCCCAGCAATAATCGCACGTTGGGGTTAAGATATAGGTGGCCGAGAGAAGAACCCTTGAAAGTTGTTACGTTGGAGGATGCGAAATGAGTAAACTAGCGAAGGAAATCATGGCCGTCGCGCTCAAGCTGCCGGCCAGCGAACGAGCGGTTTTAGCGGACGAGATTCTGCATTCGCTGGACAAGACCGACCCGGAAATTGACGCTTTGTGGGCGCAAGAGGCGGAAGACAGGTTGGCGGCCTATGATCGCGGCGAGACAGAGGCGATTGATGCAGACGAAGTGCTTGCCGAGGTGCGCAAGCGACTCAAGAGGTGAAGGTGCGCTTTCTCGCACCGGCGCCCGGATTTCTGGAAGCCGCGAGCAAGATGACCGGGAAACCAGCGAGCGCAATGGCGCCGCGTCTTGTCTTTTGATGTACTCAAGCCAAATATCAATATACAGCCTTGCCCCTAATGACCATTACTGAGGGGAACGGTAAATAGCGGGGTAGGCTGGGTTGAGGAACGAAACCCAGCAATAACCGCACCCATCGCTAAAATGCTGGGTTTATCAACCCAGCCTACGACTCAAGTCTGGTCCGATTCCTGCATCCCGTTCCCGGTAGACCCTGTCAGGGAGGCTTGCCCTGCGCAGCGGTAACGGATGCAATAATGACCAGACCGCCGACACGGCCCCATGAGGGTGAAAATCGCATCAAACAGCGCCGTCTTGGCCGCATCTCCGCCGGCATCGCTGCGGCTTGCCTGTTGGCCGGTGCAGCTCTGGCGGTGGCGGATCGGCTGGGCGCGGCGGACAAGCTGCTGGCTTATGTCGGAGATCGCTACGGCGCGCCGGCCCGTGACCGGGTGCAGGAGTGGCGGCAACTCATCGGGCAAGACCAGGGGAAACCCGAGCTGGAAAAATTGAGGCTGGTAAATCACTTTTTCAACCAGAGTGTGTTTGTCTCCGACCTCGAACACTGGGGCAAAGCCGACTATTGGGCGACCCCGGTCGAGATGCTCGCCACCAACGGCGGCGACTGCGAAGACTTCACTATCGCCAAGTATTTCACCCTGAAAGAAATGGGCGTTCCCGAGCAGCGCATGCAGATCACCTACGTAAAGGCACTCAAACTCAATCAGGCCCACATGGTGCTGACCTATTTTTCCACGCCGGGCGCCGATCCGCTGGTGCTGGATAATCTCATTGATGAAATAAAGCCTGCTTCGCAACGCAACGATCTATTACCCGTGTATAGTTTCAACGGCGAGGGCCTGTGGCTGGCCAAGCGGCGCGGTCGCGGCGAGCGGGTGGGCGGCTCCGGCAGAATAGGTCTGTGGCGCGACCTCAACGAGCGCATGAATGAAGAAGGTAAATAGGAGAACCCGGTCATGACCTTATCTCGACAACTGATCGTGCTGCTGCTGGTGCTGTTTCTGCTGATGTTTTCCGGGACATTTTTAATCAGCCTTAACAACACGCGCGTTTATCTGGGCAAACAACTGGAATCGAATGCACAGGACGTGGCGACCTCGCTGGGGCTGTCGCTGTCGCCGCACATGAAGAACAATGACCTGCCCACCATGACCTCGATGGTGGACGCGATTTTCGATAGGGGCTATTACCGCGAGGTGGTGGTGGAGGCAATAGACGGAACACCGCTCATTACCCGCACCTTGCAGGTCAAGACCGAAGGCGTGCCAGCCTGGTTCGTTAATCTGATCCCGCTGGAAACGCCGCGCGGCGAGGCGCTGGTGACGGCCGGCTGGAAACAGGCGGCCAAGGTCTACGTGCGCAGTCATCCGGGCTTTGCCTATGCGGAGTTGTGGCGCAACACCGTCACGACTTTCTGGTGGTTTCTCGGCTCGGCGTCGGTGGCCCTGTTGCTCGGTATCGCCGCCCTGCGGCTGGTGTTGAAACCTCTGCGCGCCATGGAGCAGCAGGCCGAAGCGATCAGCGCGCGCGAATTTCCGGTGCAGGAGAAATTACCCTGGACCCGCGATCTGCGCAGCGTCGTCATAGCGATGAACAGGATGGCGCTGAAGGTCAAGCAGATGTTTGAAGATCAGACCCAGCTCAGCGTCAAGTTGCACGATCAGGCCTATAAAGACCTGGTGACAGGGCTCGGTAACCGCCGCTATTTCGATAGCCAACTGCAACACTTGATTCAGTCGCCCGAAGAATTTATGACCGGTGCGCTGCTGCTGGTGCAGATCAGGGACTTCAAGCGCTACAACGAGCAGCGCGGCTATGCGGCTGCCGATGAACTGCTGCGGCAGACCGCATCCATTTTAAAGGAGGTGACCGCCGACCTGGAGCAATGCGTGCCGGCGCGCCTCGCGGGCGCGGATTTCGCCGTGCTGGCGCCGGACGTCTCCCCGCTGGAGGCGCAGTTGCTCGGTCAATTGATGTGCGAAAGGTTGAGCCTGCTGCATAGCAGCGGCATGAGCGATAACCTTGACGTGGCGCATATCGGTATCGCCATGTTCCGCGAGGGCGAGACCGCCTCCGGGTTATTTTCGGAGGCCGACATGGCCTTGCGTGCGGCGCAATCCAAGGGTCCCAATAGCTGGCACATCTATGAAGCGCCTACGCTGGATCATTCCGTGATTCACGGCGCGAGCCACTGGCGCGAAGTGCTGAGGGGTGTTATCGCCGGAAAAAATATCGTGTTGCACTTCCAGCGTGTGGTGAATTGCCTGGACGGGAGCACAATGCACTACGAGGCGCTGGTGCGCGTCCCGGACCAGACCGGCGGCCTTATCAATGCGGGGGTGTTCATGCCCATGGCGGAGCGGCTGGGCATGACCAGGGGTTTCGACAAGCTGGTCGTGGAACGTATCCTGGAGCGCATGACCTCAAGGCTGTACGATCAGGATAGATATGCCGTTAATCTTGCGCCGGGCTCGCTGCACGATCCTGATTTCGTCAACTGGCTCTACGCCGAAGTCTCCAAGCGCGGAGCGCACGCCTCCAAATTGATCTTCGAGGTGCCGGAATACGGCGCCGTGCGGGAACTTGATAAGGTGCGGGAGATGGTCGAACGGCTGGGCGCGCTTGGCTGCCGGTTCTGTCTGGACCACTTCGGCCGTGGCGTGACCTCCTTCGGTTATCTCAGCACGCTTAAGATTCACTACCTGAAGATAGACGGCAGCTATATCCGCGGCATAGACCGCGATAAGGACAATCAATTCTTCGTCTACTCTGTGGCCGGCATTGCGCGCAGCCTGGATATTCAAGTCATCGCCGAGGCCGTCGAGACGCAACAGGAATGGGACGCCCTGCGGAGCCTGCGTGTGGACGGTATACAGGGTTATGTAGCAGGCAGGCCCGAGGCCAAGGAATAAGGACTTTTACCGCTGAGGACGCAGAGCATTCCTCCGTGCTGAAAAAATGTATCAACCGACGACGAGGCCGCTATGCCATACGTAAGCCGTGACCGGGACGGAATGATCACCGGTGTGTTCGAGCAACCCGCGCCCAATGCCGATGAGAGAGTAGCGGATGACAATGCGGAACTCGTGGAGTTTTTATACCAGACGCAACTCAACCGGAACATCCAGCATCTGTCGGCGACCGACAGCGGCATGATCCGCATCATCGAAGACCTGGTTGACGTCCTGATAGGCAAGAGTGTGATTATGTTTACGGATCTTCCGGAGGCCGCCCAGCAGAAATTCCTGGCCCGGAAATCGGTGCGCGACAAACTCAATACCCTTGATAATCTGATGGTGGATAAAAAGGATATTCTTTAGGGGAAGAAATCACCGCAGAGGTAAAGCGTTTTTAGTTTATTTCTCTGCGTCCTCTGCGGTGTAGATTTTAGAGTGAGTACAACGTACCCCATGCGACGGTCTTATTCCGCGGCGCTGGCAACTGTGGCCTCTTCCGGCAGTTTGACGTTCAGGCTTTCGTTCAGTTTGCCCATATCGGCGAGCACCCGGTACTTGCCGAACAGCTCGGTGTATTGGACGTTCACATAGTTGGAGCGCGCCGTAAACAGTTCGTTCTCGGAATCCAGCAAATCCAGCAGTGTGCGTTGGCCGATATTGAACTGTTTGCGGTAGTCATCGCGGGTTTGTTCGCTCGCATCCATGTGCTGCTTGGCCGGCTCCAGCCGGTTACTGGCCGTGGTGAAGGCGTTCCAGGATAAGCGCACGCTTTCCTCTACCTGCCGGTGAGTGTTGTCACGGATGTCGCCGGCCTGCTGGATAAGCTGGGCGGTTTGATCCCGACGGGCGGTGTCCGCGCCTCCGGAGAACAGGTTATAGCGCATTCTCACCATCGCCGCGTAATCTTGATTGGTGCCGCGCAGGCCGTCGAGATTATTATTGTTGCTGGTGCCCAGTTCAAGATCCAGCCGCGGAGAGAACCGGGATTTGCTGGCCTCGTACTGCGCCTGCGCCGCAGCGACATCGGCGATCGCTGATTTAAGAGTCGGGTGATTGTCCAACGCTTGCTGTACTGCGTCCTCTCCGGACTTAGGAAACCCGCTCCCCGCTGGGTCGGCCGGTTTCGCCAGCCCCTGCGCCGCTTCCCCTACCACGCGCAGATAGTTGGTCTCTGCGTTGCGCAGGTTGCCTTCTTCGGCCAGCAGGTTCGATTGCGCAAGCGCCTGGCGCCCTTCAACCTGATGAAGATCGGCCTTGCGTCCGACGCCGCCTTCGCTGCGCAGCTTGATCTGGTCGAAGGTGCGTCTGTGGGCGAGCAGGTTGTCCTTGGCCAGCGCTACCAGTTCCTGGCGGCGCAGCACGTCCAGATAGACCTCGGTGGCACGCAGACCGGTGGCCTCGGCCGTGCCGTAGACCTTATAGGCCGAGGCATTGACCCGCGCCCTCTG
The DNA here is from genome assembly GCA_016195665.1 of Gammaproteobacteria bacterium. Classification (NCBI taxonomy): domain Bacteria; kingdom Pseudomonadati; phylum Pseudomonadota; class Gammaproteobacteria; species Gammaproteobacteria bacterium. The sequence continues at coordinate 7,753 of JACPZD010000003.1, forward strand.
GCGATCCACCTCGCTGCTCACCGCGAAGCCGTCAAACAGCATCTGGGAAATGGTGAGTGAAGCCTCGCCACGGGTCAATTCCGGTTAAGCCCTCCCCGCAGCGCGGGTCATGGGGTTGTCGCTATGTTCCCGGCCTACGCCGAGGGCGACATCGGCACGCGGAAAATAGCCCGCCCTGGCCTGTTCCAGCTCGTGATCTATTGAGCGACGTTCGCTGGCGGAGGCGAGCACGCCGGGATGTGTCTGGATGGTCTTCTGGGCCGCTTCTTGCAGGGTGAGCGCGTGAGCGGCGTAGGGCGCCGATAGGGCAGCGCTCATCAAGCCTATTAAAAGCTTTCTTTTTGTCATAACCATAGCCTCGTTATTAGTCATTAAAATCTTCAGGGGCAGGTAATCCCTGGGGTCTGGGTACAGAATCTAAGCCAAATTTCATGTCTTTTCAATAGATTTCTCTTTGTGACTCGAGTGTTGCTTTAGTTAGCGGCATGTCTAGAACACTAAGAACTTATCCATAAATAATTTACCGCAGAGGGCGCAGAGGAATCAAGAAGGATTTGTTTCTCCTCCGCGTCCTCCGCGGTGAAGCTTTTTCACCGCAAGGGACACAGGGGAAATATTTATGGATATGCCCTAAACCAACGCGGGTACATGCCGGCGCCGCTCGCAAAGAATGCGACGAAATACCTCAGGATCTTTGATGTGGGTCATCTCGCCGGGACGGGGGAAGTGCAGATCGTGCAGCCGCGACAGCCAGAAACGCAAGGCGGCGGCGCGTAACATCACTGGCCAGGCGGGGTGTTCCTGGGGCTGAAAGGGGCGTTGTTGCCGGTAAGCGTCAAGCAACGCGCCGGACTGTTTGGGCTGGAGGGCGCCGTCTGCGGCGCTGCACCAGTCATTGACGGTAATGGCGAGGTCATAGAGCAAGGCATCATTGCAGGCGTAGTAGAGGTCTATGATGCCGGTGAGCCGATCACCGGTAAACAGGACGTTGTCGCGGAACAGATCGGCGTGTATCACGCCCTGGGGCAGCTCCCGATTGGGAAACCTGTTTTGAAACCCGAGTTCATTTTTGAGCAGTTCCGTCTCGCCGGCAGTGAGACGGGGCAGCACCTTGCGCGCGGTGGCCTCACGCCATGTTGGGCCGCGGTCGTTGGCGCGATAACCCTGAAACGATAACCCCGCGGTATGCATGCGCCCCAGGGCGCCGCCCACTGCCGCGCATTGCGCTTGAGATGGATGTTCCACATTGCTTCCCGAGAGACGCTGTACCAGCGCCGCGGGTTTGTCCTTGAGGGCGCGAAGGTAATGGCCCTTGAGGTCGGCGGCGGGGTGCGCGCAGGGTACGCCGTGTTCGGCGAGATGCGCCATGAGGTCGAGAAAGTAAGGGAGCTGCTCGGTGTTCAGGGTTTCGAACAGGGTGAGTACATAGCTCCCCCGGTTTGTTGTGACGAAGTAATTAGTATTCTCTATCCCCGCGCTAATGCCCGAAAAATCCACAAGTGTGCCCACGGAATAACTGCGCAAAAACTCCTCGAGTTCGTGCCGCTCGATGCGTGTGTAAACGGACATCGCTTGCTGGAGGGTTGAGGGATCTCGGCGGGCTTACTTCCAGCTAAACAACACCCACTGCGGGACGCTGCTCTCGTACTTGATGTCGGTGCGGCGCGTGTCCAGCGTACCGTCGCCATCGGTGTCTATCATATAGTACGGCTCGCCCTTGCTGGGTGTGATCTTGACCATGTACAGGCGGCCGTTGACGCGGTACTCCCGCACCGTCTCTTCCTTGCGCTCGATGATGGTCACCTCGGGCTCCAGAGGCTCGCCGCTCTGCACGGCTTCGGGAATCTGCGGCGGTTCCGGGGCGGGCGCCAGATCGGGCAGCGGTGCGCTTTCTTGCGCGAGGGCGAGCGTGCAGCTAAACAGGGTAGGTATCAAAAGCAGTCGCATGGGTTCAATCCTTAAGGTAGAGGCAAATTCATTCAGCCGGTATTCATCTTTTAAAGCAATATCCCCCGGTCATCGGCCTGCGGCCCGACCCCGTGATATTCATAATGGTTAAAGATAGCATCCACCACGTCCTGCACGTTGTCCAGCAACTTGAACAGTTCGAGGTCTTCGGCGTTGATCATGCCCTCCGGCACCAGGGTGTTCTTCAGCCATTCTAGCAGGCCCTGCCAGAATGGAGAATGCACAAGGATGACCGGGATACGGCGGGTCTTGCCCGTCTGTATCAGGGTCAGGATCTCGGCCAGTTCGTCCAGCGTGCCGAAGCCCCCCGGCAGGATCACATAGGCCGAGGCGTATTTCACGAACATCACTTTACGCGAAAAGAAGTGCCGGAAATTGAGTGAGATGTCCTGATAGGTGTTGGCCACCTGTTCATGCGGCAAGATGATGTTCAGGCCGATGCTTGGCGATTTGCCCGCAGAGGCACCCTTGTTGACCGCCTCCATGACGCCGGGCCCGCCGCCGCTCACGATGGCGAACCCCGCGTCGGAGAGCGCGCGGGCGATATCCTCGGCGAGTTGATAATGCGGGTGACCGGGCTGCGTGCGGGACGAGCCGAAGATGCTCACCGAGGGCTTGATCTGGGAGAGCTGCTCAAAGCCCTCGGTGAACTCCGCCATGATCTGGAAGATCTTCCAGGACTCGCGGGTGAGCAAGGTGTCGTTGATGGCCCGATGGGCGAATTTGCGTGGTTCACTCATAGTAGCTCCAGGGGCTAGGGGTAAGGGTGAGGCGAAAAAGGGGTGAGGGGTGAGGGGTGAGGGGTGAGGGGTGAGGGGTGAGTCACGCAGCTTCGCAGCGTGACGCTTTTCTACGCCTCACTGTTTTCTACGCCTTACGCCTAACTCCTCACGCCTCACTGTTTTCTACGCCTTACGCCTAACTCCTCACGCCTCACTGTTTTCTACGCCTTACGCCTAACTCCTCACGCCTCACTGTTTTCTACGCCTTACGCCTAACTCCTTACGCCTCACACTTCAGCCCCTGTATTTATGGCGGAGAGGGAGGGATTCGAACCCCCGGTGGGTTGCCCCACAACGGTTTTCAAGACCGCCGCTTTCGACCGCTCAGCCACCTCTCCAAGTTCAGAGGACAGAAATCAGATGCCAGTTCACAGTTGCCTAAATTCATCGAGTGTTAAACACGCCTGCTTCAGGATTTTGCGGAATGTTCCTTCCGGCACATCACCGGGGTGCATGGCCACATAGGTTTGCCTGCTTCTACCGGGATGGTCTCGCCATGGGTACGTTTTTCCTCAATCCATAACCGCGCTAAATCCAAGGCGGCGGTCTTGGCGCCCTCGATACCTTTACCGTGGGTGGTTAAATCCAGCGCTGGAATATGCGCATAATAGTAACCCGGGGGCAGGGATGCATCGTCAATCTGCTCATAAACAATCGAAAAAACCATTTTTGAGGCGCCTCTTCCGAAGTGGTTTTGATAAATCATCTTAGCATATGAGGCAAGGGGTCAACTGCCGTGCCATATCGTGCAGCATGGGCTATTGGTGGTAATTGGTGGTAAGCAGAATAACCGAAAATACCTGCTATTGCTATTCGCGCCGGTTCGGTTATGCTATGAACTTAACCGTGTTCCAAAAGTCTTACACACGTGTAACAATTCAGGAGCCTAGCATGAATTTTTCCCAACCGATAATCGCTCGCACGAGCACTGCGTTACCCATCACTAACAAGCTGATCCGTAACACTTATATGCTGCTTGCCATGACGCTGCTGTTCAGCGCGTTCACGGCCGGCATTTCCATGACGTTTAACCTGCCCCACCCTGGATTGCTGGTCACCTTGGTGGGTTATTTTGGCCTGCTGTATTTGACCCATAAACTGCAAAACAGCGTCTGGGGGCTGGCCGCGGTGTTCGCCTTGACCGGTTTTATGGGGCTGACCCTGGGGCCGATCATCAGTCACTATCTGAGTATGCCCAATGGCGGCCAGGTGGTGATGATGGCGCTGGGCGGGACCGGCGCGATCTTTGTGGGATTGTCAGCCTACGCGCTCACCACCCGCAAGGATTTCAGCTTTATGGGCGGGTTTTTGATGGCCGGTATACTGGTCGCCTTTCTGGCCGGGCTCGGCGCTATCTTCTTTAGCCTGCCGGGGCTGGCGCTCGGCGTCTCGGCGATGTTCGTGTTGCTGATGTGCGGTCTCATCCTCTACGAAACCAGTCAGATCATCAACGGCGGCGAGACCAATTATATCCTGGCCACTGTGACCTTGTATGTCACGATCTACAATCTGTTCGCCAGCCTGCTGCACCTGCTGGGGGCCTTCAACAGCAACGAGTGAGTGAGCAATGGCCGAATGAATTCGGCCCTACAACCCCTGAAAAACCCCGGCCCGTCCGGGGTTTTTTATGTCCGAATCCCAAGCGAGTGATGCTTTTGTGATAATCCAAGGCTATCGTATAGCCAAATAGCCAAGGGATAGACACGGTGCACAGAGTACTTGTTATTGAAGACGACCGGGATATCGCACATCTCCTGCACCTCCATTTGCGCGATCAGGGTTGCGAGGTCGAGATCCTGCATGACGGATTGGCCGGATTGCAACAGGCGCGCGCGCGTCAATACGATTTGATTATTCTGGATCTCATGATCCCCGGCCTGGAGGGGCTGGAGGTGTGCCGGCGGCTGCGCGCCAAGCCGCCGTACACGCCGATTTTGATGCTGACCGCGAAATCCACCGAGCTGGACCGGGTGCTCGGTCTGGAGATTGGCGCGGACGATTACCTTACCAAGCCGTTCAGTATCCGCGAGTTGCTGGCGCGGGTCAAGGCGCTGTTCCGGCGGCTCGACGCCATGAGCGGGCAGACTGCGACGGAGGCGCCCAAGACCATCACGACTGGCGGACTTTTTATTGACGTGGACAAGCGCAAGGTGACGGTGCAGGGGCAGCCCGTTGAACTCACCGCCAAGGAATTTTCCCTGCTGCTGCAATTCGCCCAGCATCCGGGCAAGGTCTATACGCGCTCGCAACTTCTGGATCTGGTCTGGCACTACGGGCACGACGGGTATGAGCATACCGTCAATTCCCACATCAACCGGCTGCGCGCCAAGATCGAGGCCGATCCTTCACAGCCGCACTATATTCACACCGTGTGGGGGGTGGGTTACAAATTCTCCGATACCCAGGAACTTAAAGCGCCGCGCGCCTCCGTAACTGAGCAGGGCGGCGGCGAGCCTTCCTGATGTTCAAGACCCTCTCTGCGAAGCTGGCCGCGGTATTGCTGGGCCTGCTTTTGCTGCTCGGTGTCTTGTACACCTGGCTGAATCTGGAGAGTTCGCGGCTCCATCTGCAAGAGGTCAACCAGGATCTCAATTGGACGCTCGCCGAGCACATCGTCGCCGAAAAGATTCTCATGGAAGGGCAGCAGGTCAACCGGCAGGTGCTGGAGGATCTCTTCAAGATGCTGATGGTCATCAATCCCAATATCGAGATTTATCTGCTCGACCCACAGGGAAAAATATTGGCCTGCTCCGCGCCGCCGGAAAATCTGAAGCGCAAGTCTGTCAGTCTGGAACCTATAAAAAAATTTTTGCAGCGTAGCCAGCATCCGCCGATTCTCGGCGATGACCCGCGTGACGAGGTGCGCAGTAAGGTGTTCTCTGCGGCGGTGATTCCGTTCAAGGCTGGTGGCGATACAATCCTGTCGAATCATACGCAAGTGCCTGCCAACTCCGGGCTGGCGGGCTATCTCTACGTGGTGTTGGGCGGTGAGCAATATGAGTCCGCCGCTGCGATGCTGCAGGGCAGCTATATTCTGCGCCAGAGTCTATGGGTAACGGCGGTGAGCCTGTTGATTGCGCTGCTCGCGGGTGTGGTGCTGTTTCGCTGGTTGACCCGCAGGCTCACGACTCTCAGCGAGGCGATGGAGGTGTTCAAGCGCAGCGATTTCGCCGAGCCGGTGAACTATCCGCTCACTGCTGCGGGGACCGTGCCGGTCCGTGACGAGATTGATCGCCTGAGCGTCACCTTCAAGGAGATGGCCGGGCGCATCCGGCAACAGGTGCAGGGCCTGCAACAGACCGACGCCCTGCGCCGTGAGCTGGTTGCCAACGTGTCGCACGATCTGCGCACCCCGCTCACCTCATTGCAAGGATATTTGGAAACGCTGTTGTTGAAAGAGGGCCAGCTGAGTGCACAGGAACAACGCAACTATTTGGAGACTGCCACGCGGCAAAGCGAACGCCTCGGTAAATTGGTGGGCGAATTATTCGAGCTTGCCAAGCTCGACGCTCAAGTCACCGCGCTCAATATGGAGCCGTTCGCGCTCGCCGAGCTGGTGCAGGATGTGGCGCAGCGGTTTCAACTAGCCGCGCAGCAGCAGGGTGTGGAATTGCGGGTGGAGCATCCGCCGCAGTCGCCGTTCGTGCATGCCGACATCGGCCTCATTGAGCGGGTGCTGGCCAACTTGATCGAAAACGCGCTGCGCTATACCCCCGCCGGCGGCCGCATCACCCTTTCCCTTACGCCGGGCGTCAATACGGTCAAGCTTGCCATTGCCGACACCGGTTACGGCATCCCTGCAGAAGACCAGCCGCACATTTTTGAGCGTTTCTATAGAGTGGAAAAGACCCGCCAGGAGCACAGCGGCGGCGCGGGTCTGGGGCTCGCCATCGCCAAACGCATCCTCGATTTACATGGAAGTACTATCGCTGTGCACAGTGTCAGCAATCACGGCGCCGTATTTAGTTTTGAACTGGGGATTTATCGCCCTTAGCAGGTTGCTGAAAAGGTATTTTTCGGCAACCTGCTAGTTCTGTCACCCTCGACGAAGTCCATGGCCCATTGCCGACGGACCCGGCTGGGTGCTTCCCACACACTACACGCAGGTGGGTTCTCCGCTTCGTGCACCGCTTAAGCTGCAAGGGCAGCTTTCCTCCCGGCATATCCATTCGACGCGCTAATCGCATTTTTCGCCTTGTGCCGGGCACAGTAATTGACCAGCACCCCTTCGGTTCTCCGGCGGCTCTCCGCCAATTTCCGCAATCTCGCCCGCAGCCAACCGTTCGTTCCCTACCGTCCATCGGGAAAAGGCTGCCGTTCGTCGTCTGGAGGTAGGGTAGAGCTAAAGTTTTGAATAGAGTGGACGCTAAGCAGTCTAGTAGAAGTGAGGAGTGAGTGACGTGCCTGTTCAGATCAATGGCTTACCGATAACGGTCCTGAAAGATCCTAAGGAAGGGTTGCAGGTGCACGTTGGGCGCGATATACCCATCCCCGCCCGACAGGCTATATGTCGGCTCATGAAAAAAATTCATGGCTTTACCTTAATTGAATTGTTGATCACCCTTACCGTGGTTGCGATCTTGGCAACGGTTGCCGTGCCGAGCTTCATGACATTTATTCAGAACAACCGTGTTACCTCTCAAACTAATGATTTAGTGACTGCGCTGAATATCGCGCGCAGTGAAGCCATTAAGCGCAACGGCGCGGTCACGGTATGCAGCAGAACGGGTACTGTTTGCGGGGGCGGTTGGGCCGACGGTTGGTTAGTCATGGTCGGTACCACCGGCGCGCCTGGACAGGTGCTAAGCATACACGAGGCCCTCTCGGGCAGCACGCTGACAGCGGTGCCTGCCACCACCACAGTGCAGTTTCAAGCGAATGCTTTCCTGGCGGGAGGTGGAGCGGTCACGCTGCAACTGCGTCCGGCGAATTGCGCCAGCACGGGTGTGAAAGGGCGCGACATCACTATCAACCTGTCAGGACGCGTTAGTGTAACCGCTGTGGCTTGCTGATAATCAAAACCTATGAATGAATTTCACACTCACTCTCAAATTTTGCCATGCCGGGCCGCAATGCAGGGATTTTCGCTGCTGGAGGTACTGGTGGCGCTGCTCGTACTCTCCGTCGGTCTGCTGGGGCTCGCCGGCCTGTCGGCCAAAGGCATGAATAGCAATCAAAGCGCCTACTACCTCAGCCAGGCCATGGTTCAGGCCTACGATATGGCCGACCGGATGCGCGCCAACAGGGCTGGTTTTGCGGCCGGTAACTATGACAGCATATCGGGGACAGGATCTGATCCGGGATGTATCAGTACTGGATGTGCTACTGCTTCACAAATAGCCCAATACGATGCCAATCGTTGGAACACGACCAACGCAAATTTACTACCCGCTGGTCAAGGCAAGGTGACTATCCAAGCCGGCAATATCCGCATCATTACCGTGATGTGGGATGAAGATCGCACGGGTGCTACCGGTACCGCGTGCGGTGGCGGGTCTGCGGACCTTACCTGTTTTAGCACGAGCTTCGTGCCATGAATGCGCGGAGCCGTCACGGAAATCACCGGCAATCCGGCCTGGGCCTGGTGGAGATAATGGTGGCGATAGTCGTGGGCCTCATCGTGCTGGATGGCGTTTTACAGATTTATCTGAGCAGTAAACAAACCTATCGCATGCAGGAAAATCAGTCGCGCATACAGGAAAACGGCCGCTTTGCGCTGCAATTCATGACCAGGGATTTGCGCATGGCAGGGTATATCGGTTGCATCACTATTCCTCAAATCACTACCAATGTCCTTGCCACCGGGGCGCCCGCACAGATGTTCAATTCCACAGCGGTGATTCAGGGCTATGACTCAGGCGCCTGGCCGATTACGTTTCCAGCCAAGCCCGCCAACCTAGTGGCGGGCACCTCAGTGCTGGTGGTGACCGCCCCTGTGGGCGGTAGTGTTCAACTTAGTGCTGCTATGCCTGCTGCTAACGCAGCGATTGGAATTGCTTCTAATCCATACAATTTCCAGACCGGCGATCTTCTGCTTATAAGTGATTGCCAGAGCGCCGAGCTATTCCAGGCCACCGGCGTAACCGCAACAGCAATAGCTCATGCAGCGACTGGAAATACCTCTGCTGCGCTAAGCAGGTCCTACGAGCCGCGTGCGCTGGTCATGAAATATGATGTATTCATGTATTACATCGGAACCGATGCTGCAGGGAACCGCGCACTTTACCGTTTCCAGCAGTCCACTACGGGCACCAATCAGCTGATCGACAACGTCCAGAATATGCAGATCAACTATGGAGTAGATAATAGCCCAGGGAAGGATCATGCCGCCCATCAATATCTGAACGCCGCAGGGGTGACTGCAGCGGGTCGTTGGCCGGATGTAGTCAGCGCACGGGTCAATCTGCTGTTGGTCAGCAACGATGACGGCTTGACCACACAGCCACAACAATATGCGTTTAATGGTGCAACGGTTACAGCAACGGATCGTCGTTTGTATCGCCCCTTTAGCGCTACCATCGCTTTCCGCAATAGAGTGCAATGACTCTTCGCAAGGGGGAACTTATGGAAGCGCATTCGAATAAAGGCTTAGTGTTATACCCGCAGCAGGGTTCTGCCTTGGTGGTCAGCCTGTTGATGCTGCTGGTGATGACCCTTCTTGGGGTTACGGCGATGATGACGAGCCGGCTACAAGAAAAGATGGCCATCAACGCCCGCCAGTACAACCTGGCCTTTCAAGCGTCTGAATCCGCCCTTCGCACGGGTGAGGAAGAAACCAGGCTTGCTGCGCTGCAAGATCCTACGGCTTATACGGCCACGTGCGGCAGTGGCTTGTGCCTGTCCGCTACGACCGGCACCCCGGAGTGGCTGTCCACCAGTTGGGCCACCCGCACCAATGTGCGTACAAGCACTATAGACTTGGCGGGAATACCCAGTTCTTATCAACCCATGTACATCATCGAGATATTACCGCAGCAACCCACGCAGGGCACCAACATCTCTCAAATAAGTATCTACGGCAATAAGGATATCCCCCAGTACTATCGCATCACTTCATACGGAAGCGGAGCCGACGGTGCCGGCGCGGTGATGTTGCAAAGCGTATTTAGGCCTTAACGAGGTACAGACCATGAATAGCAAAGAACGTATTACACATTGCAAACGGCCGGGACTGCACGTACTGGCATTTGCAGGCCTTACACTGCTGGTCGGTACAGCAGCGTCATACGCCGCTCCACCCACCACTGCACTTTCGGATACGCCCTTGATAGTGGTTGCACCCACACACCCTCAAGTATTGCTGCTGCTCGGCAACTCCCAGTCCATGGACGGCACCTTGTCGGGAGCGATCATGACAGGCGCCGCAGGAACCTATACAGTCCCTGCTGGCTTCACCCCACCCGTTGACGGCAGTAACAATTATACTGTGAGCGGCAAGGACAACTCCGCAAGCCGCCTGAATGTGGCCAAAGCCGCCGTTAAGGAAACTCTGAACAGTTATGACGGCAACACCGATTTCGGTCTGATGACCTTGGGGACGGGTTCCAGGGGGTTGTATACAACCTGGGCGTATTACATGAGTCAGGCGGGAGGCTTCACCTTCACGAGTACCGCGGGTGGCAATACCTACCCCAACCCGTGTTACGGGGTAACCAGTTCAGACTGCACTGCCCTGGCGGGCCGTTATGGCAGCGGCGTAAAAACGCAACTTTATTTCGTCGCGCAGGGCCCGAGTGACGGCAGCAGCAGCAATCCAGGCAGCGCTGATGATCCGAAGGTGAACGACGTCTTGTATGCGAGCGGACTAAAGAGCGTCTTTGTTACTTACAATGGACCCAGCCCGGCGACGCCTTACCCGCCAAATTTTTCTTTGGCAAATTATAACAGCGGCAGCATCCTGCTTGGCTATGCTAATACTACTCCCAACATTGGGGGATTCGCCACAGGCCCGACTAATGCGGGTTATGTTCCCTATTCAAAGGAAGTGTTGTATGCGCAGCGCGGCTTTGGCTACTACGCCGTTCCGAACAACGCAAGCAAGCTGTTGGTGCCCGTTGCCGTCACGACTGCTAGCCGGAAAACGGCCTTTGCCAATCTGCTGGCTCCTGAAACCAACAGTAACGCATCAACGGAAATCAAGTCTGACGCGGTTAACGCAGCCATTGCCGGTCTACTCAAAAATGCCCATAGCTATTACACGGGAACACCGCCACCCTCTAACACCGGCTGCACGCCAAACAAATATGCGGTGCTAATTACGGATGGGTTGCCTACCTGGGACCTCGCCGGTAAGGCATGGCCTCCCTTGGGCAGCGCGGCGGCAGTCGGGTATGGGGTTACAGCGACGATTGACGGTACCGGGACGTTGATTGCTACTAATAGCACAGCGGTCAACGATACGCTTACCTGGCTCGCGAATCTCAAATCTCAAAAGATTTTGACGTATGTGGTGGGCTTTGGCGCAGGTGTAGATCCCACCGTCAATCCCGCCGCCGCCGCTACTTTGAGGGCGATGGCTGTCGCCGGCGGCACGGACGATTATTTTCCGGCTACGACACCCGCCGCCGTCGCTGCTCAACTGAAAGTCATCCTCGAAGCGATCCTAGCTGCAAACGTATCCACCACCACTGCGGCGGTGAATGCAGTAAATCTCACCACCACCTCCAAGGCGTACCAAGCCTCGTTCATTTCGCAAGATACGCCTTACAATGACTGGACGGGTAATGTGAAGGCGTTCGCCATTGCCGCAGACGGCACGATCGATCCCTCTGTCGCGGTCTGGAATGCACAGACACTGCTGGATGCAAAAGACTGGAACACCGGACGGCAGATTATTACCTACAAGCCGACTACTAAAAAGGGTATCCCCTTTAGGTGGCCCGCAATCCCCGCAAGCCCAGGCGCATCCGAACTGGATACGAGCCAGTCTACCGCGCTGGGCAGCGTGGATGTCTTGAACTATTTGCGTGGAAATACAGCCAAGGAGCAACGTAACGGCGGTACGCTACGCAACCGTTCCCATAAATTGGGCGACATCGCCGACGGCAGCCCTCTCTATGTGGCGGAAGCCTCAGGCCCTTATACGGATGCCTCATATCAAGGCTTCCAGGCCACTGCGAAAACGCGCACCCCTATGCTCTATGTGGGCGCCAATGATGGCATGCTGCACGCCTTCAATGCGACTGATGGTCAAGAAGTCTTCGCGTTCATTCCCAGTGCTGTGTTCAGCAACCTCAACGGCTTGTCGCTGCCAGGCTACAATTCAGCCCACAAGTTCTACGTGGATGGGCCGCCCGTTGCGGGTGATGTGCAATTCGCTGATGGATCATGGCACACACTCTTAACCGGTGGACTCAATAATGGCGGTAACAGCATTTATGGCCTGGATGTCACCACGCCACCCACTGACGAAACCAGCGCCGCATCAAAAGTGCTATGGGAATACACGGACACCGACCTGGGTAAAACCTATAGCCATCCGACCATCGCTAAACTAGCGACCAGCACAGGCAGTCAGTTTGCGGTCATTTTTGGTTCGGGTTATAACAATTCGGATGGCAAACCCTATCTTTACGTTGTGAAAGCCGAGGATGGGAGCCTGATACAGAAATTAGACCTGTGCAGCGCGGCTCCCTCGGCGTGCGATGGCACCAAGGCCAATGGGTTGTCCAGTCCTGCCGTGGTCTCTCCCGATGGCTCCGGGCTGGTTACCCTCACTTATGTGGGAGATCTGCAAGGCAATCTCTGGAAGGTTGATTTATCTTCCGCCAGCCCTGCAAGTTGGTCTGCGTCACTGGTATTCAAAGCAAAAGACGGTTCGGGTAACGCGCAGCCCATCACTACCATACCCACGGTATCCCTGCACCCCAATGCGCCACAAAAACCAGGCTATCTGGTGCTGTTCGGAACGGGCCGATTCGTGGGCACGCCTGATATCACCGATACCTCCCAACAAAGCTTTTATGGCATTTGGGACAATTTGTCGGCAACCGTGCCGACACGTTCCAACTTAGTGGCGCAAGTGCTTACGGGAGGTACAACGGCTTTTACCATCGCGGTCACCGGAAATAATAAGGTCCGTACGGACACGCAAAATCCCGTTGACTGGAGCACCCAACGGGGATGGTATATAGATCTTGATTCGGGTGAGCGCACTGTCACCGATTCACGCTTGGTTAACAAGCGGGCGATCTTCACTTCTTTTGTTCCTTCATCCAGTAGCTGCACCGGAGGCGGTCAAAGCTGGCTTACCATTACGGACTATGCCACTGGCGGGGCATTCACTGACGCGGAGATCGATCTCGACAACGATGGAAAGCTGGATGCTGCAGATAAGATTGGTTCTAATAGCCCGGTGAGCATCTCCCTGGGGCAAAATTATGCAGCGGCGCCTTCCATTATCGAGTTCCGCGATCCAGCTCATCCTGATATTCGTGGTAAGGGATTGCCTGGCCTATCTGATCCCAGTAAGCTCCCCACTCCCGGCACACGCAATACGTCACCCCAGGATAGGGTTTCATGGACGCAGATTCAGTAAGAATCATTACGGAGACACAATCGGAGGCATTATGTCTAATAGCTTAAGAAAAGTTTTGTGGCTGGTCCTGGCGCTGGGCCTGTCGGCCAATACGATGTTGGCTGAAGCAACGCGGCTGGTCTATGAAAAGGCCGGCACGATAACCAAGATCTCTTCTGAAGGCGGGAGCATTAAAGTTGATGGAGTTGAGTACACGTTATCGAAAGACGTAACCGTGCATTCGCCAGGCGCATCGTCTGTCCTATCCACGCAATCGCTACAGCCCGGTATGCAAATTGGTATTGAGCGTAGTCCCGGTGCAAAGTCAACAGTCACCAAGATCTGGGTGTTGCCAGAACAGGGACAAATGAGCCATCAAGATAAAGATGAATAGTTCGCAAGAGATAACCGTCATGAGACCTTCGCTGAACCGCGGTTTTACACTGATTGAGTTGATGATCACCGTTGTCGTCATCGCAATACTGGCGGCGATCGCCTACCCTAGTTATATTGATAGCGTTCGCAAGAGCAGGCGTGCGGACGGTAAGGGGTTTCTGACCGATGCAGCGGCGCGCGAGGAACGCTTTTTCGCCTTAAATAACACCTATACCGCTGTTATCGTCGCGCCGGGTGGCCTGGGATATAGCAGTGTCACAAGTCCGGGGGGCCATTACACATTAGCTGTCGTGTTAGCAGGAGGGGGCTATACATTAACTGCAACGGCAGTTGGATCACAAGCCAGTGATACCGCCAGTGGCACCGCGTGCACGTCGCTTACCTTAAATAGTCTCGGCGTTAAAACCCCGGCTGTTTGTTGGTAACGTATGCTCCTAGGTCAACTGGACAGGTTGATGAAGCACATTGGCGATCGGTCCGAGTGGTTCATCGACTAACCGGCTGCGATCCCCGCAGACGATCTCCCGCACATTTTTGAGCGATTCTCCCGGGTGTAGGAAATCTACCCCAGGAGCGAGATGACATGGCAGTGCGGTTACCGTGCACAGTGTTATCAATAACGGCATAGAGTTCAGTTTTGAATTGCCCGCCACTCCCTCTAACGTGATAAAAATGTGACTCTTTCTCCATAAAGCCGTGATGGTGTCTACGTAGCATGTCCTCTGGCGGGAAAATCCCGCCTGCTGAACCCACACATCATCACGTCACTATTAGGAGATACGTATGAATAGCAAAAAACTTAGCGGTTTAATCCTCGCTACCGCCGCTGCGGGCATGTTTGGTCTGGTCACTGGCGCCACTGTCGCCGCCGCCGAAATGGCCAAGGTGCATTGCGAGGGCGTCAATTCCTGCAAGAGCCACGGCGACTGCAAGGGTGAAAACGGCTGCAAGGGCAAGAATAGCTGCAAGGGCAAGGGCTTTCTGGAGATGACACAAGAGGAATGCGACGCCGCCAAGGCCATGATGGAAGACGAGATGATGAAGCGATAGGACGTAAGGCGTAAAGGGTGAGGAGTGAGGCGTAAAGCGGATTCCTCACCCCTCACGAGCCAGTAAGGAGTTAGGTGTGAGGAGAGGCAATTTTTACGCCTCACACCTAACACCTCACAGTTTCTTTGGCATATATATTGCTCATACCTACTCGACAAGTACTATCACTTGCCGATTAGGGATGAGCGTTATGCCAGAACCCGTTATCAACCTATCTACGCCGCCGCCGGCCAGCGCCGGCAGACCCTCTGCGGCCAATGAATCCGAGGGTCCCGACGCCGGTGGTAAGCCGTTTTCAGACGTTCTGGCCCAAAAACTAGACCAAGCCAGTCCGCGCTCTGATAAGCCGTCTGATAAACCGGCAGCGCCTGATTCAGAGGAAAAGGATGCGGCGGCAGGGGATGAGGTTGCCGCCGTGACGGCCCCGGCGGGCCAAACCTTGCCGCCGGATGGCAACACCCTGCAGCTTGCGCTCAACGTATCCCCGCCGGCTACAGCCGCAACTCCAACACCACCAGGGCAGCAGGATGGCGATGGAGCCATAGTGAATTTTTCGTCAGTGGCGGCCCTGAATGGAACCGGCGCCACTCAGCTAGTCAATCCCGGCAACGGCGAATCGAACCAAGACGGTCAAATACAGGCCTCGGGCCAACTCTCAACTCAGGACTCCGAGCAGTCATTGGTGCGTGGCCGGTCGCCGGGACAGATCACCCTGGCCGGGGCGCACACGGGTCAGGCCGGTGATTTGAATGCTGATTTAGCACAAATGTCCGCGGCGAATACATTCTCTATAGAAAACGCGCAACACCTTGCAAATGAAAACAACGTGGCAGGTAAGGTTGCCGAGGGTGCTGCCCAGGCATTAACGGGGCTCGCCGCTCAGCCCAACACCGCTACGGCGAATCCCGCACTGGGGACGGTGAATGCTCTCTCGGGGGCTGCGCCGCACAACGCACAATCCGCCGCGCCGCCTGCCAGCACGCCGATTCCGCTGCCGGTCAACCACCCGGACTGGGATCAAGCCTTGGGACAGCGCGTGATGTGGCTGGTGAGGCAGGATGTGCAGGGCGCGGAGTTGCGTATCAATCCTCCGCAATTGGGTCCGATAGAGATGCGCATTGTGATGAATAATGATCAGGCCAGTGTCTCGTTCACTTCTCAACATGCAGCCGTGCGCGAGGCCCTGGAAGCGGCCGTGCCGAGGCTGCGCGATATGTTCAGCGATAACGGCTTGAATCTGGGGAACGTCAACGTCTCGCAGCATTCC
This sequence comes from Gammaproteobacteria bacterium, assembly GCA_016195665.1. Taxonomy (NCBI): domain Bacteria; kingdom Pseudomonadati; phylum Pseudomonadota; class Gammaproteobacteria; species Gammaproteobacteria bacterium. Next base: position 23,732 of record JACPZD010000003.1, read on the forward strand.
TTCGCCCAGCAGCGCCAGGATAACCCCTATACGCCGGGCGCTGCCGCTTCATCCGGCTATCAGGATGGGGCTCCTGTGGAAAGTCCGGTGAGTGATACGCCGGCGCGCGTGCTTGCCGGGTTGGTGGATTTTTATGCTTGATGGACGGCGCCGGTGGATTCAAGTTTTATAACGAGCCGCCGATATTGCTTGAGAAGGGCGCAAGCCGGATTAAATTTAACCCAATGTTGAGGATAACATCATGTTTACATTAATAGGTCGTATGTTCGGGATGCAGCGCGTGTCGGTGCGCTTCAAGGTGAATTTCACCGTGGTCTTGATCTTTATCACGGTGGCCGTGGTGACCTCGGTTTATTCTTACCAGAGCGAGCGGCAGCACATGCTGGACAGGGTCATAGATGACGTCAAGGACATGACCACCTTCTATTTCGACAGTCTCAATACCTTGATGCTGGTGGGCGCCATGGACCAGCGCGCCATTCTGCGCAACAAGATTTTGAATCGCCCCAATGTGGTCGAGGCGCACGTCAACCGCGGCGATCCTGTCAAGGGCCAGTTCGGCCCGGGCTTCCCGGATGAGCAGGCGGTGGATGAATGGGATCACAAGGGTTTGCAGGGCAATGAGGTGGTGCGGGTGACCCGCGACAATAAAGGCGCCCGTGTCGTCACCGTCATTACCCCGTTTCGCGCCACCCACAATACCCGCGGGGTGGACTGTTTGCAGTGTCACATGGTGCCTTCCGGCGCCGTTAACGGCGCGATCCGTATCAGCTATTCGATGGCGGAGATTGACGCCGCGACCCAGCAGGCCATGTGGTACAGCACGGCGGTTAAAGCGGCATTATTTATCGTCGGACTCATTCTTATCAGCGTAATACTCGGCAAGGTGGTGGTGAAGCCGCTGAATGAGATGAAGCAGCGGGTACGCGATATCGCCGAGGGTGAAGGCGACCTCACCAAGAAGCTGGATGAGTCGGCGGCCGATGAAATGGGCGAGCTCGCGCACTGGTTCAACACCTTCGTCGCCAAATTGCGCGGCATCGTGGTGGAGATCACCAATCTCACGGCGCAGCTTACCGCCTCGGCGGAAGAGATGACTGCCGTGACCGAGCAGACCAGTCAGGGTGTGAAGAGACAGCAGGCCGAGACCGATCAGGTGGCGACCGCCATGAACGAGATGTCGGCCACGGTGCAGGACGTGGCGCGCAATGCCTCCGCCGCAGCGCAGGCGGCTCACCAGGCCGACGATCAGGCGAACGCCGGTAAAGGTGTGGTGAAAGAGACCATAGACGCAATAGACGCCCTGGCCGGAGAGGTGGAAAAAGCCGCGCAGGTGATTCATAAACTGGAAGGGGACAGCATCAGCATCGGCGCCGTGTTGGATGTCATCAAGGGCATCGCCGAGCAGACCAACCTGTTGGCCCTGAACGCCGCCATCGAAGCGGCCCGTGCCGGCGAGCAAGGGCGCGGCTTTGCGGTGGTGGCCGACGAGGTCCGCACCCTGGCGCAGCGCACCCAGCAGTCCACTCAGGAAATCCGCCACATGATTGAAAGCCTGCAGTCCGGGGCCAAGGATGCGGTCAAGGTTATGGTCGAAGGCAAGAGGCAGGCGCAG
>JACPZD010000004.1 GCA_016195665.1 Gammaproteobacteria bacterium
CGCCAAGGCTTCCCGCAGGCGGGGCAACAGATAGCGCGGATACAGCGGATCGGTTCCCATAGCGTCCCATTGCAACCCTGACTATCGTCCAATTGGAAGTCTTCAGACCGTCCAATTGGCAGCTTATCTACCGTCCGCTTGGGAAGCTTACGACTCAACCTGTCCCTCATTCTCGTGTGCTCTAGAAAATGAAAGTGCCCATAAATATAAACGAGAACCTTTAGTACATTCTCATGCCATGGAATGATACCCAAGTCCAATTAGGCTCAAAGCTTTGCTCAATACCCCAATGAACACCATCTATTGCAATTATACCTCCGTTGGGCAACGGGTCACTCTAGAGGTTATTACGGCTGGCCAAACCTAAGCACTCAAATGTAGATCTCAGATTCACGTTGTAGGTAGCTTCAGCATACTTTGTCGGCGGTAACTGGGTGAGATTTGTTCCACATCGTCTGTTTAATTCATTGACGGTAATATGGAGGATGTCCGCACCGGGGTACCAGAACGATTCTCTTATATTCCAGTTCCAGTGGTTGTTAATCTGCCCTCCAGGCAGACCACCATCGGGGTTTCTTTCAAGCAGATATAGTATCAGCATTCGAGGTTTACTGGCCCAATATGAGGTTGCCACAAAGAATGCGGAATTAGCATTGCTGGAATATGGTGATATGTCCCAGATCTTGGCGGTGAAGGTTATATTTTGTGGAGACACCCAGTAGCGAAGATAGGCGGGAACATTACCACCGTTTCCACGATTTAGCTTAGCTCCGAAAGATAAAAATGGAGTTTTGTTGCAGTTGGGAAATTGAACAGTATTAAGCACTAGGCTGGCACGCTTAAATGTATCCCCGGCATAGCTGTTCCCGATAGTAAATCCGAATACTCCATTGCCTGGATATACAACAGGTTTGTTTTGACTAGGCGGCCCGCTGTTACATGAGTCCACGGAATAGGCCCGCTCATTATTCGCGGATACCACCCAAAAATTGTCTTGAGGTGGCGGGCTTGCTGAACTTGTAGAATTTGAATACGGAAACGAAGCAGGCGGTGAGTTACAAGGATTCTGATTGGAGTAGAAAGCGGCCCCTGCACCCCATGCTGTTTTATCATCTATATTAGGATACAAGCATGTGCCAGTTGTAAGGGTGTTGTAAACTGTACCTTCATTAGTTGCGTTGTAATCCGTTCGCCACCGGCCATTGACAAGGCCTTCATCCCACAAGCCATATGCGTATAAAGATTCTGAAACACAACTAAGATAAATTTGCTTTTCATAACATCCTCCTAATTTTAGGTTGGTGAATGAATCCTTATATCAGTACTGATTGGGATGTTTCTCCATGCTATACAGCAGTAGCTAGGACCCCCAAGCTCAATGTCAAGTGCAATACCTAGGAATAGTAGTAGGAATAGCAAATAGTAGCAAATAGTAGGGTCAAGAATAGGCAAATAGTAGGGTCAGGCCTTACATTTGACATGCCTAGAGAAAAATAGTAGGGTCAGGCCTTACATTTGACATGCCCACTCCAATAGTAGGGTCAGGCCTTATTTGACATGCCCACTCCAATCTCAAACCACTCAACCCCTTCCTTCTACCCGTTTTACCACCCTGCTCACTGTCGCGTAACTAACCCCAAAATGTTCACCTACCTGCTCAAGGGTATAGTGCCCACTAAAATAGGCCTGAGCCATGCTTTCATCGCGTTCCTTATAGCGTTCTGCAAAATAGGATAACGGCTTTACCGGGGATTGCTTTTGTTTCTTGGGAATATCCTTTAGAGATTGCTCTGGATTTAGTTTACTTTGCATGTCGTCAACAAATTCATCATCGCCCAAATATATCTGATTCTTCAATTTTTGCCAGGGTGAAGGCTGCCCTTTTCCTTGCTGAACAAAGTCGCGATAGTGTTGTTGTGCGACATTTTTAGTTTTCGCAAATCCACCCAGCACCCAATCCGTTGTTAGGCAAGCTGGACTTTCTTCATGACCAGCCGTTGCACGATAGCTGCTCCATGGCCAATCTCTGGCGCTCCGCACCATGCGCGCCCTGACCGGGTTCAAGGCCACATAACGCGCCAATTCAAGAAGGTAGGTGTCTTTTTGCACCAGGATGGCTTTGAAGCGGCCTTGAAATACGTGGCCTACGCGCTGATGCTGCCGATTGTAGTATTGGGTGTAGGTGCCATTGAGAAATTTCATGCCCTTGGAGAGGGTAGGCGCATGGGTTTCGATCAGCAAGTGGTAGTGATTGTCCATCAGGCAATAGGCATGGCAATACCAGTCATACCGCTCTACCGTATTTTGTAGCAAAGATAAAAACTGCTGACGATCGCTGTCGTCAGCGTAAATATCAGCTTGAGCATTGCCGCGTGCGGTTACATGGTAAAGCGCACCTGCAAATTCAATCCGCAAAGGCCGCGCCATCTCTGCCTCCTGTCATATTACGTCCGGCACAGGATAAAACGTAATGACAGGGATGTCAATTGTAAGGCCTGACCCCATGGTTGTGCATGGTTGTGCCTCCTGTCATATTACGTCCGGCACAGGATAAAACGTAATGACAGGGATGTCAATTGTAAGGCCTGACCCCATGGTTGTGCTGTGTTTTTGGACCCTGTGTTTTTGTGAACTTATGCATTGTAAGGCCTGACCCCGTGGTTTTCGTGGTTTTGCGTGGTTTTGACCCTATGTTTCGCTATGTTTCCTACGTTTCGCTAGAAGTGAACATTAGCAATAGACCACTGTCCTTCCTCTAACACCAAAGCCAATATATATGTCATCGTTCCTCGATAACCTTCTTGCTCCCATCTTACTTGCAGGGATATTTCTATGCTGTCAGGTAAGAAGACATTTACATAATTAACTTTATAGCCCTGCCACACACGCTCAGCCTCTGATAGTGGAATTGAATATTGTTCTGGTTTTTTTATATTGTAAACCCTACCGATAGTGTCTTTGTATTGCTTTGAGAGCATCGCATACCTTTCCTGATTCGTAGTCCCGCGAGCCCAATATGCATCTACTACTCGTAGCGCATTGATCATTTGTGGCTTTGTAATTTCCTTTTGGCATTGGTTCACATCGGCCATTCCTGACACAAGTAATAATCGCGTAATTTCGTATTCATCAAACACACAAGAAGCCGAGGCGTGAGCGCTAAAAAAAATAGCTAGCACCGCGCATAAACTAGCCTTGGAAGTTGAGTGAGTCATTGAGCACAGCTCCTTTTATTTGCAGAGCGAAGAACTCGGAAGATTGTTAGGGAGGGATGGACCCATAGTTACCATTCCGATCATATCCCCACTGCGCTGGATTTTGTGGCGTTCTTCCCGGCCGCATATCCACATGCACATGGGGACCTTCTCCATTTGGTCCACGGTATCCTTCTTCGTACCAACCTATCCCGCTAAATAATCCGCTACTTAATGCTTGGTTTGCGGTTTGTAAATTCGACTGACCTGGCACATATATATCAGCTGCGTTACCCAGTACATGCTGACTCTGTGATCCAGCACCCAAATTGGAGCTAGCGGATCTGTTACCACCCGTGATAACTACATCGTAATCTTGTCCAATGTAATTGTTGAAGTTCTGCAGACCTTGCTGGACTTGAGGTGAGATTGGGTAATTGTTGGGATTACGCACCTCTGCGACTTGTATTTGCTCGCCGGTAAAGGCACCTTCACTTGGTAGTGACTGCGGCTGATGCGCCTCCGCATTCGTCGCCCACGAAACTCCCGCTGTAAAGAACGCCAAGCCCGGATCACCCCCCGTCAGGGCCGCGGCGCCCGCCCCGATACCGCCCGCCACCACGGTGCGCAACACCGTGCCGCTCAGATCATTGCCGCCCAGGTTCGGGACTTGCGGCAGCAGCGCGGTGGGGGCGGCGCCGCTGAGGAAGCCGCTGAGGAAGCTGCCGCCTTGCGATGCACTGACCGCGCCATTGAGGACGCCGTGGGCGACTACGTTCTCCACTGAGCCGGGGGTCGGGAAGGTACTGCCGATAGCGCCACTGATACCGCCGGTGATGGCTCCTATTAGCGCTCCTTTAGCCCCGCCAACGATGGCCCCCGCGACGGCGCCGGTGACAGCTCCAATGCCCACGGTGCCCAAGGCGGCCGGGAGCAAGGGCGGCAATACCACCGCCACCACGATGGCGATGATCGGCTTGATAAACTTCTTGAGCTTTTTAAAGAGCTTCTTGAGGAAGTAGCCCGAGGGGTCAGTATAGCTTAACGGGTTGTTGTTGACATAGCTGTAGCGGTTGAGGCTTTGGCTGTTTCCAGGGTCTTGGATGTGGGGGTCGGCGCTGAGGAATCTCGCCAGCCGGGGGTCGTAGACCCGGCCGTTCATGTGGATGAGGCCGACGCTGTCGAGCATTTCGTGGCCGGTGTAGCCGTGCCGGGTGATCTGGCTGGTGAGTTGGCCCCAGGGGTCGCTCTGGCCGCTGGGGTTTCTGCGCTTGCCCCAGGGGTCGTAGCTCAAACGTTCGGTGACCTTGCCGGCCTCATCGGTGAGGGTGTCTATCGAGCCCAGGGGGTCGGTGTGGAAGTAGTAGACCTTTTGGGTGGTGACGGCAGGGGTGGCCGCGGTGTCGGTCTTTTGGATGTGGACGGCGATCTGTTCCTTGCCGGCGGCGATGTAGTGTTTGTGCTCGGTGACGGTTCCCTTGGTGACCTTTTCGTAGTGGACGCCGATATCCCAACGGGGGTTGAGGTAGATCGTGGTGCTGGCGGGGCCGTCTATGTAGGGACGGCTTACTTGTTTGACCCGGCTGTGCTCGGGGTCGTAGCTGAAGCTGACGCTGGCCTCTCTGTAGGTGATCTGGCGGGGGACGTTGAAGGAGGTGTAGCTGATGCTGCGCCCTCCTCCGCTGGTCTGGTTGCCGTTGGCGTCATAGGTGTAGTCGGTGGCGATTTGGCCCAGGGTGGTGCGGGTGACGGCGTGGGGGCCGGCGATGTTGGTTCCCTGAGCGCCGTAGGTGTAATAACCGACGTCGGATTTGTAGGTGAGGTTGCCGATGCTGTCGTATTGGTAGGTGTTGGTGCCGACACCCGTGATGCTGGAGGAGGTTAACCGGTTGAGGCCGTCGTAGGTAAAGGTTTCGGTTAAATTCTGGTTGGCGTCTTTGCGCTCTAGGAGGTTGCCAATCGCGTCATAGCGGTAGTTGAGGTATTGGACGGCGCTGCCCGCCCCTACCCCGGTGCTGATGGCGGTGACGCGGCCCAAGGTGTCATAGCTGTTGACGGTGCTGAGGCCGTTGCCGAGGGTTTGTTGGGTGAGTTTGCCTTCGGCGTCTTCTGCATTGGCCTGCCAGTAGAGGGCGTTGCTGGCGCTGTTGCGGACTTCGCTTAAGTAGCCGTAGGCGTTGTAGAGGTTCTTGACGGCGAAGCCGGTGGGATAGGTGGTGGCGGCGAGCCGGCCGAGGCTGTCGTAGGCGCTGTCCAAGGTGTAGGCGACGCCTTCGATGGTGGTGGCGACCCGGCTGGGGCGGCCGAGGCTGTCGTAGGTGTGCACCCGTTGATAGCCGTTGGGGCCGCTGACGCTGGCCAGTTTGCCGATGCCCTTGACGGCGCTGTCGTAGCTCCAGGCGCCGATGCCTTCGGGTTCGGTGCGGTTGAGCAGGCGGCCGAGTTTGTCGTAGCCCATGATGACGACTTGGCCTTTGGCGTCGGTCTGGGTAGTGAGTTCGCCGAGTGTGTTGTAGGTGTAGGTCCAACTGCCCATGTCGGGATCGGTCATGGCGGTCTTGCGGCCGCGCAGGTCGTAGCTCATGACGATGGCATGACCCATGGGGCCGGTGGTGCGGGTGACGTTGCCAAAGGGGTCGTAGGCAAAGGTGTTGGAGCCGTTGAGGGCGTCCAGGCTCTGGATAAGCTGGCCCTGGCTGTTGGTGATGCGCCTGGAGATCTGGTTCAGGGCGTTGGTAAGGGTGAGGGTGTAGCCCTGATAGGCGGTGCGGGTGACGCTACCGTCGGGGGCGGTCTCGGTCAATGGACGGCCGAGGATGTCATAGGTGTAGCGGGTCCAGAGGATCGCGGCGCCCGCAAAATAGGGGCGCGAGGTTTGTTGGGTACGCCCTAAGGCATCAAATTGGGTGTCCCGGTAAACGGCACGGCCGTCGAAGCCCTGGCCTTGGCTGCGTATCTCGCGGCCCAGTTTGTCCACATAGGAAATGGCGGCAGGATTGCCGGTGCTCTGAGTAGTGACAAAATACGCCGCGAGCGCGGGACAGGTGGTGTTGCAGGCGCTGTAACTGGTCGTAGTCTGAGTGCCGTCGGCGCGGGTCTCTAATATCCTGCGGCCGAAACCGTCGTACTGCCAGGCCGTGGTGAGACTATTCGGGCCGGTGAGCGAGGTCATCACGCCGAAGCGGCCATCGTAAGCGCGCGCCTCGGTGTGGCCTAAGGCATTGCTGGCGCTCAGCGCAAACCGGCCGTCGGCGCTGTAGCTCATGGTGCTGGTGCGGCTCACGATATTGGGGCCGCTCACTGTGGTGGATATCCGGTTGCCAAAGGCGTCGTAGCCGTAGTCGGTAGTGAGGCGCAAGGTTGCCGAGTCGGGTTCGATGACTTCACTGGTCAGCAAATTGCTGTTTGCTTGATAGGCAAACGCTGAGGTGCGCGTGGCCGTGGCGCCGCTAGGCAGCGTGCTGGTAATCTGGCTGCGCGTTACCCTGCCCAACAACCAGGCGGTTGGATTATCCGTGTAGGTATTGACCGAGGTCTTGACGAAGTTGCCCGCCGCCTCGCTCGTCGTGGTGGTGGACGTGGTGGGATTGCCGTAGCTGTCGTACTGGCTGTCGGTGGTGGTGGTGGCGAGTAACGCGCCCTGGCCCGCAGCAGCAAGGTCATGGCGCTGTTCAACCGTGCGCGAGGCAAACGGGTATTGCACGGTAGTCCCCGTAAGGGTTTGCGCCGACCAGGTGGTGTCCGTCCGGCTGAGGATGGTCGTCCCGCCGGCCAAGGTGCGCACACTGCTGTAAGGCAGACCTATGTAGGGATGATCTTGCTTGTAGTAAGTGGTGGTCCAGAGGCCGGCGGTGTCGTCTTTGCTGATGATGGAGCCGAAGTCCAGGAAACCACGGCCCTGCAGGTGGATTTTTGCCCCTTGGTAGTAATAGCTGGCCAGGTTGTCCGAGCCGACCCCGTTACTGACGGCGACCGAGGCGACGACATAGTACGCCCCCTGAAAATCTTGCACGGGATAAACCGCGGTGTTTTCCTTGCTGTAAACCAAGGGGTCGCTCAGGGGTTTGTGGGTGATAGCGGTGCGGGCGCCGAGGCCGTTGGTGACGCTCGAGAGCAGGTCGGGCATAGGGCCGGCATTGAAGATCGAGGTGATACGGATGCCCGGATTGAGGTACTTAACCCCCAAGAAATCCGCCTTGCCGTCACCATTGATATCCGCCATCTTCCAGACCCAACTCCAATAGGAGTCAAGATCCATTACCAAGCCGAGCGTAACCGAGGCATAGCCCTTCCAGACGCCGTCGCCGTTCGATAGCCAACTGTCCATGCGGGTGTCTTCTTTCAACGAATTGGTGTAATCGGCGCGGATCAAATCGGCCTTGCCGTCGCCGTTGACGTCTTCTAACTTGAAATTCCCCGGGAAGAAGGAATTCACCACATTGCTGGGGATCATTTGTGCGTTGTACTGCCAGTAGCCATTGCCTTGCGAAAGCAGGGTCTGGGTGAACAGCGTGGTGGGGGTGTTCTGAGTCAGATAAACCAAATCGGTCTTGCCGTCGCCGTTGACATCACCCGGCTTCCACTTGGCAAAAAAGTCCGGGATGCTGTAGTAGTTGCCGTTATAGCTGCTGGCCCCGGTAGGGGTATAGGCCATGGCCCATGTGCCATCACCCTTAGAAAATAAAGTAAACACCCAATGGTATCGGGTAGCGTAAGTATAGTTCCCATCAAAAAACTGCCAAATCAGATCAATCTTGCCATCGCCGTTGATATCGGCCGCCTCCATATTGGAAATATCACTGATTAAACCGAGGCCGGTTGCCGGAGGTGTCATATAGTTCTGGAGCGTCCAGGTACCGTCGCCGTTCGATAACATCGTGTTGACGGTCATCTGATAAAGCTTGTAGACACCACTCACGGGCGTGACGCGGATCATGTCCATCTTGCCGTCGCCGTTTGCATCGCCGGCCTTCCAGTCAAGGTCATAATTATTGCCCACCCAGACCGCTTTGGGCTTGGGCGTCCATGTGCCATCGCTGTTGGCAATCAAGGTGTAGATTTCATTGTCCGGGGCGCCATAACCCACGTTCGTTGTCTTGACACACACCACATCCGCCCTGCCATCGCCGTTCACGTCCATGGGCTTGCAGGTGTATAGGTTCGCCGTAAAGTCCGGATAGACGTCTTGCGTCTTGGGGGTCCACGTGCCGTCGCCATTAGAGATCAGGGTGTTTACCCGCAGACCCGGATTCAAATAGGCGGTGCTGACCAAATCCATCCGGCCGTCGCCGTTGACATCGGCGGGCTCCCAACCGGCGTTAGGCGAACCCGGCCAGGGATCGTTGGCGCGGGTGGTCCATTGGCCAGGCGGGCTGTCTAGCCAGCCGAAGCGGGTGGCGGGCAGACACACGCCGTCACCGGCGCATCCGGTGAGGCTGGTCAGGCGGCTGCGTCCTGTGGCCGCGCCCTGATCGTAGGCGAGCCGGTAGTCGCGCACCAGGGTCGCGCCCGCGTAGGTTTGGATGTTGGTCAGCCTTACCGTTTGTTGAGAGGGCCGCGAGCCGTTATCGTACATGGGCACGATATCAGGCCGCGTCGCATAGACAAAGCGCACCGACTGTTGCGGCGCTAAACCGGTAGTAGCGTTGCCGGTATAGGTAATCTGGGTGGGATAATACTGGCCATTGAGGCCGTCGTCGGTGTAGGTGGCGGTGAAGTAGTTACCGAGGCGATCGGATATTTTATTGAGCGCCCAGATCTGGGCGGCAACGGTCGTGCTCACGCTCCGCTCTATCCGCGCGTCATCGGTGACGCCGTATTCCAGGATCTGGCCGGATTTGGTCCAGGCCTTGAAGTACAGGGGAGCATCGCCTTGGTCGCCGTAGGAAATAACACGGGTGAAGCTCTCGCGCTCGGTGCGGTATTCCGTGCCATTCGCCCCATAGGCGCCGCTGATGGCGATGAGCCGCTGACCGTCTAAACAATAACGGGCATTGGCGTCGCCGCTCACCCCGTCTTGGGCGATCGTGGTGGGACAGCGATGGATGGCCGAGAGCCCGTTCAATAACCAGCCCATCCCGGCGATGCTGTTGCCGAGGTGGCTGTTGTAACCCAGGCTGAGTTTTGGTTCGACACCCGCCGTACCCGGAGGAACCACGATGGGCACGCTATACGTGGCGGCGCCCGCTTCGTCTACCTTGAATACCCCCGCCGTCGTCCCCACCGGCGCTGTGGCCGACCAGGCTACTGAAGAACACAGCAACAAAACCAGCCCAATAAAAAATCCGGGCCGGGCGCCATAACGAGCAGCCATGGGATCCCCCAATTTAGATTTAGTGGTTGACTAAATTACAGAGGGGGGGGGGGGCAGTTTGTCAAGAGGTTTTTATGAATTTTTTATGACTCGGTGCTCTCTTCCACAAGAATGTGGGTAGACAGGTTGCTGCTTCTCCCTTGTGCTTCTCCCTTGTGCAGTTGACAATAGATGAAAATTGGGCTACATTGTGGCTCATTTTAAGAGGTTTGAGATATGGCTGCTAATACTGTTGTCCGTGCGCGCATAGACGAGCACATCAAAGAAGAGGCTTCCGTTGTTCTGGCGGCGATGGGGCTGACTGTTTCCGATGCTTTTCGCATCATGCTGACCCGCGTGGCGCGCGAAAAGGCGCTTCCTTTCGAGCCGCTGATCCCCAACGATGTGACCATTCAAGCGATAAAGGACGCGCGCCGTGGTGTCAAGATGAAATCGTTTAAGAGCGTGGACGATCTGATGGCAGACCTGAATGCGGACGATTGACCGGACAAATCAGTTCAAGCGGGACTACAAACGTGAATTGAAAGGCCAGCATCGCGCGACGCTTGAGGGTGATCTCGTCAAGGTTTTGAAAGTGCCGGGGAGTGATGTACCACTGGCCGAGAGGTACCGCGACCACGCATTAACCGGCGAATGGAAAGATTCCCGCGATTGCCACATCAAACCCGACCTCGTGCTGATTTATCAGAAGCCCAATGACAAGGTTTTGCAGTTGGTGCGTCTTGGCTCGCATAGCGAACTTGGATTGTAGCGGGAGCGAACGGCCAAAAATGCTGGCGCACTTGTGAAGGCGGGGTCACAGACGGGCATCGCCAGACTGCGAGGCGCCCGTTATTCAACATCCTATTAACGACCCATCATAAAGCCCTATAATTACGGCCATGCCTTTAGCCCCCCCCGAGTCCCATGCCTATACCCGCCGTCTTCACCCGGATGGCCAGGACTCGCTGGCCAAGATCGCCCGACTGATCGCCCCTCATGCCGTCGTACTGGATTTGGGCGCCGGCCCGGGCGCCCTCGGCCAATACCTTTCCACCGCTAAACAATGCACCATGGACGGAGTGGAGTACGACCCCGCGCAGGCTCAAACAGCGGCCCCCTTTTACCGAAACCTACAGGTGGCCGATCTTGAGCAGGCGGACCTTACCAAGATTTTTGCGGGGCAGCAGTACGACTATATCGTCTGCGCCGACGTGCTGGAACACCTGCGCAATCCCGGCCATGTCGTGGATCAATTACCGGATCTGCTCAAGCCCGATGGCCGCATCCTGCTCTCCATTCCCAATGTTGCCCACGCGGGCTTGATCGCGGACCTTCTGGCGGGAGAATTTCGTTATGGCCCTGAAGGTCTGCTGGATGAGACCCATGTGCGCTTTTTCACGCGCAAATCCCTCCTGGAATTTCTTCGGCAACACCGTCTGCGCGCATTAAGCCTGGATACGGTAAATATAGACATCCGCGCCTCCGAGTTTCGCGCTCGCCACATAGACGCCCTGCCCCCCAAACTGTACCGGTACCTGCGCGCACAACCCGATGCGCTGACGTACCAGTTCATCGTTGAGGCGGCGCCTGCCGATTGGATTGCTCAGCTACCCGATCTACCCGCTACGATAACCCCTCAGCCGGAATTGCACTTCGCCTGCCAGCTCTACTGGAACACACGGGATAACGATTACCGCGAAGAAAATAGCCTTACGTCACTCGCGCAGATTGGAAACGATCGGCAACTGATCGAGCTTGCACTTCCCTCTTTGAATGAAGAACTCACCGGACTGCGGTTCGACCCTGCCGACCGCCCCGGTTTTCTGCATATCCATAGCCTGTCGCTGGTCGGCCAAAACGGGGAGATTGTATGGGCTTGGGACGGAGAGAGGGCGACTCTTGAACAGAGCCGTCACCGGCAAATGGCGTTTGCGGACAGTTGGGCGAAGCGATTTGGTGTAACTGCTCTCCTCACAGGCGAAGACCCCAGCATCGAGCTACCGGTTTCCCCCGGGCAACTTTCCAAGCTCCGGGAAGGCGGCTCGCTCAGAGTAGAGATCTCATGGCCTATGTCGTCCGATTACATGGCCCTTGCGCAGCGCATCCTGAATCCTGATGCCCAGTTGCAGCGTATGACAGCCATGCGGGCAGAACTGAATATCTTCAAAGAAGAAAAGGCCGAGCTGGAGAACATAATAAATCAGCTCAGATCTGCGCAAGAAAATCTTGAACAAGAGCGTAACTCGCTTAATGCCCAACTCAACACGCTGGCCACACAGTATCACGCACTTGAGGCCCAACATGAACAACTGACCGGCGAGCATGCCAGACAGCGCAGCGAGATCGAGCAGATCCGTCAGGCGCTTAGCGAAATTCACGCCTCAAGGATCTGGCGTTACAGCCGCCCCTATGTGCGACTCATGACCTCACTCAAAGCATCTCTGCGACGTTTCGCCCCTACCGTAGCACCAATGCCTGGCGCCACGCCTACATCCAATATCCGTAGCAGTTCACCCGCCCAACCGCGCAGCGAGGCCGTGGACATCATCATCCCCGTCTTTCGTGGGCTGGAAGAAACCAAACGGTGTATTGACAGTGTGCTTTCCTCCGCCACCACCACCTCCCATGAAATCATCGTCATCAATGATGCGAGCCCTGAGCCTGATCTGGTAAACCATCTTAAAGAACTTGCAACGGCAGGCACCATCACGCTGTTGCACAATGAACAAAATCTTGGCTTTGTGGGGACTGTCAACCGCGGCATGCTGCTCAATCCCGAGCGCGATGGTGTCCTGCTCAATAGCGACACCGAGGTCGCCAACGACTGGCTGGACCGGCTGCGCCGCTGCGCCTACAGTGAGGGGAATATCGCCACCGTGACCCCCTTCTCCAACAATGCCACCCTCTGCAGCTATCCCAAAATTTGTGAAGATAATGCGTTACCGGCCAGCTATGATGTGAAACAGCTCGATACATTATTCAGTAAGATCAACCGAGGCAAGAGTCTGGACATCCCCACGGCGGTCGGCTTTTGCATGTATATACGTCGCGACAGCCTTGATGATGTCGGTCTCTTCGACGCCAAGCATTTCGGCAAAGGCTATGGCGAGGAAAATGACTTCAGCCTGCGCGCCGCAAACAAGGGGTGGCGCAATGTACTGTGCGCGGATACCTTCGTCTACCATGCCGGCGGGGTAAGCTTTACTGACTCAGGGAATCCGCGCAAGACCCAGGCCATGGACGTGATGCGCCGCCTGCATCCACACTATGAAATGCAGGTGCACGCTCACATCCAGCAAGATCCCGCACGTCCCCTGCGGCTTGCGGTGGATATGGTGCGCTTGCGGCAGGATCCCACACCCCTGCTTTTGTTCATCACCCACGACCGTGCAGGAGGCACGGAGAAGCACATTCAGGAACTGGTACGGTTGCTTGCCGGTTCGGCGAGGGTGCTGTTGCTCCGGCCCTGTGCGGATGGCCAAACCGAGCTTTCTTGTTTGAGTGGAAACGAAGACTTCCATCTCTTTTTCGACATCGAGCAAGACTATCCCGAGCTGCTCAATGTGTTACGTGCATTGCAGATACGGCGTATCCACTTCCACCACACCCTGGCGATCCACCCTCGCCTCTTTGAGCTGCCCAATGACCTGGGGGTTGCCTATGATTTTACCGCGCACGACTACTATTCCGCCTGCCCGCAGGTCAGCATGTCCAACCTCCGGAACAGTTACTGCGGAGAGCCCGATGAAGACGGCTGCAATCGCTGTTTAAAATTCGCCCCGGCGCCGGGCAACGTAGGCATTCACACCTGGCGCGGCAGACATGCCGAACTCCTGGAGCACGCCGAAAGAGTCTTCACTCCGAGTCTTGACGTAGCACGCAGGCTCAGCCGTTATTTCCCCTCCGCACGGTTCGTATTATCGCCGCACCCCGAAGACGACAGTGACAACTACCCGGTCCCCGCGCCACCCCCTTTAGCCAGCGCCGAAGCTTTACGAATCGTTGTACTGGGAGCATTAAGCCCGCTGAAAGGTCCTGATATCCTGGAAAGCTGTGCGCTCGATGCGAAGCGGCGCGGATTGCCCCTGGAATTTCATCTCATAGGCTACGCCTATCGCAGCCTGGTCACCGCACCGCGCAGCAACCTGACCGTCACCGGCCCTTATACCCACGAGGAACTACCGAATCTGTTAGCGCGCGCCAATCCCCATCTCGCCTGGTTTCCCGCCCAAGTCCCCGAGACGTATAGCTACACGCTCAGCGAATGCCTGCGCGCCGGGCTACCCGCAGTATGCCCCAATCTCGGCGCCTTCTCCGAGCGCCTCGCCGGCCGGGCCTGGAGCTGGATACGCCCCTGGGACTGGAGCGCCGAAAAATGGAATGAGTTTTTTATAACCGCTCGTACAGAACACTTCTTGACCGGCGCTGTCCCCAAAGCTTTAGCCGGCGAACCCGTCACCGCCGACTTTTCCTATCAGAGTGACTACCTGGTAGCTAGCTCATCCCCCATTCCTGATACAGAAACAAGAGAACACCCGGAGACCGACATCAGCCTACAAAAGTTTGCCTACCCCAAAAGCCATCACACCCCCAGCCATGCCAGCGCCGCTAAAGGCAAACTGCTTCAACTCATCATCGTCCTGCGCAGCGCACCCTTGTTGCGCAGCGTGGCAAAACGTATACCGGTACCCTGGCAGACCCGCGTCAAAACCTGGCTGTTGGGACATTGATAGCGCATGCAAGATAACCCATTCAATCCCGCGACAATCGTCACGCAAGTGCTGAGGCATAGACACCTGATCTGGCAATTGACCAAGCGCCAAGTCATTGGCCGTTACAAGGGTTCATACCTAGGTATCGCATGGTCATTTCTTTACCCATTGCTCATGCTGGTTGCCTACACATTCATCTTCAGTGTGGTCTTCAAGGCGCGCTGGAGTGTGTCCCCTGATGAAAGCAAGGTCGAATTTGCGCTCACCTTATTTTGCGGGCTGATCGCCTATCAGTTATTTTCGGAGAACGTGACACGCGCCCCCGGCCTGATTCTCGAAAACCCAAATTATGTAAAAAAGGTCATCTTCCCACTCGAAATACTACCGCTCTCCGTTCTCGGCGCGTCATTGATACACTCCCTCATCAGCGTAGGTATTTTGCTGCTCGGGACTATCCTTCTGATGGGGAAACTATCCACAACCCTCTTTTATCTCCCCCTGGTCTTTATGCCCCTGCTGTTCCTTTCTTTGGGGCTTTCCTGGATATTGGCTTCATTAGGCGTCTTTATCCGCGATTTGCAGCAGCTAGTCTCCGTTGTGGTCCAGTTACTCTTATTCATGAGCCCGATCTTTTACCCGGTCACGGCCCTGCCGGAAGCCTTTCGACCCTGGATGCTGGCCAATCCCTTAAGCTCCATGATCGAGAATTTTCGACGCGTGCTGTTATGGAACATGCCCCCGGATTGGCACTGGTTGGCGTGGGGAACCTTACTCACGGCTTTATTCGCACTGGGCGGTTATGGGTGGTTTAAAAAGACTGAAAAGGCCTTTGCCGATGTCATCTGAAATCGCCATCTCAGCCAATGGGGTCAGCAAAAAGTATTTACTGTATGAGCGGCCGCTAGACCGTTTGAAGCAACTCCTGTTGCGCGGCAGAAAGAATTACTACCGGACATTCACTGCATTGGAAGATATAAGCTTTGACATTCCAAAAGGCCGCACCCTGGGCATCATCGGCCAAAACGGCTCCGGCAAATCCACACTACTGCAAATCATCTGCGGCACTTTACAACCCACCTCGGGCGGGATTCGAGTCCATGGCCGTGTCTCGGCGTTGCTGGAGCTGGGCAGCGGTTTCAATCCCGAATTCACCGGGCGGGAAAACGTGATCCTGCACGGAGCATTGATGGGGTATTCCCCAGACGAGATGGTTGAAAAGCTGCCGGCCATTGAAGCCTTTGCCGAGATCGGCCAATTCATAGACCAGCCCGTAAAAACCTATTCCAGCGGCATGTTCGTGCGCCTCGCCTTCGCCGCCGCCGTGCATGTCGAGCCGGACATCCTGGTGGTTGATGAAGCCCTGGCTGTCGGTGATGTCGCCTTCCAGCACAAATGCATGACACGCATGCGCGAATTCATGCGTCAAGGCACCGTGATCTTCGTATCTCATGATATTGCCGCGGTAACTTCTCTCTGCCAGGAAGTCATTTGGCTGGAGCACGGCCAAATCAAAGAAAGAGGCGATCCCAAGACAGTGACCGGTCACTATCTGGCCAAAATGCTTGAAGAAATCAACCGGACACAACAACCCACCAAAAAAATGTCGAAAGACATACCACTGGCTACAACCGCGCCGCTCGAAAATCTGTTTAACTTGAACCTTGAAAAACACGAGTCATTCGGCACGCGAGGCGCAGAAATCACCGGGATTGCCATTTATAACGAGAACCACGACACCGTGAACGAGGCATCCTGCGGCCAAACCCTTTATGTTCATGTAACCGCACGGAGCAATACAGACATCGCCCATCCCATCATTGGTTTATCCTTGATGAACATCAAAGGCAGTGAAATCAGTGCGACCAACACCGATTTTGAACAGGCACGGCTTAGGGCGTTATCGGCTGGAGAGACTTGTACAGTCCGGTTTAAGATCAAACTGCCGGAAATCGCCGCGGGGAGTTACTCTCTCTCTTGCGCCATCGGTGACGGCGCTCAGAGTTCGCACAAGATGCTGCATTGGGTGCACAATGCCGCTATCTTGCAGATCACCACCCTACGGCCTGTACTGGGTTTGATAAGGCTGCCTGTGGAGGTAAGCAGCAATCAATAGTTTCACCCTCAATCAAACCAGTCTCGAAAGGCAGGCAGATAGGATTCGCCTTGTGTAATCCTTTGCTTTCATGAAACCACCAAGCTTCGGCTTTCTGCCTACAAACATCGTATCCTTCCATTCGTCGCTCCCGTCCAGGTAATTTTTAGATTCCCATTGGGTAGAAACAGAAAGAAGTTCAAGATGCGCAAACCGCGCCAAGGCCGTGAAGCCGTCAGGATAAAATCTCCAGCAATCCACTGGGTACCGGTGCTCATGTCCTCCTGCTGGTGCGATAATACAACACAAGCCACCTGGCTTCAGCACACGGGCAATTTCAAGCATGGTCAACCAAAAATATTCTATATGTTCAAATGCCTGCCCTGAAATAAGGACATCAACAGACTCTGATTTGATTTCACGCCACCGATATGGATCGGCCAAGACAAGATCAACATTACTTCCCGCGGACATATCTACTCCAATATATCGCCATGCCGGCATATTAAAAATGGATTTATATGTCCCATTAATGTCCTGGCTACCCAGATCAAAGATGGTAAGTTGCTCCTCTTGCCATCCACCTAAATACTCATTCCTGAAGGTGAGCATCTTGTCGAGTGAACTTTGATGCATAACTGATTACGATCACTTCATGTATCTAGGGCATGACATAATGAAGGCAACAACTCCTATACATTTATTTCGCCTTCGCCCCAATCTCAGCGGGCGCCCCTTTAAGGGGTAAGGCCAGGGGAATATCTGAAATAGGCTTATATAGCTTATCAATCGCCTCAAGATTCACATAAACGCCATCGGCTGAATTCGTCTTGACCATATAGCGGCCGCGCACCTCGGAGAAATACTTTTGCTCTGCCTCACTTATCATCCCCGCCTTGATCTCATCAAATGTGCTCTTGTGACCAGGGACACGGTCTTCAAGACGAATAATATGAAAACCAAAGTCCGTCTTTACCACTGGACTGATATCCCCCTTCTTCTTAAGCGCATAGGCGGCCTGTTCAAAATCCTTGACCATCATCCCGGGGCCAAAGAACCCCAAGTCGCCTTGATTGGTCCCTGCGGAAGCGTCTTCCGAGTATTTCTTGACCAGCTCGGCAAACGACTGCTTGCCCTCCAACACCTCGGCGCGTACCTTGTCCGCCAATTTCTGAGCGTCTTCTTTAGTACGCCCTTTTATTGTAATAAGGATATGGGAAACCCGAACTGATTCCGGCGTCTCAAACTGCTCGGGGTGAGCGATATATTTTTCCTTCGCCAAGGCCTCAAAATCCGGCCGCGGCGCTTCCTTGACCACCGCATCCAGCCTCTCCTGCGCGAGAAACCTGTCCACCACCAGGGCCATTCTGTTACGCACCAAGGGATCTTGATCTAGCTTGGCGTCGCGCGCCTCTTGCGCCAAGGTCTTCCTCACGTAAAGATCTTCCAGTACCTTCTTGATCGCCTTCTTGTCGTGCTGGACCTGCCCTCGGGCAGAGTCACTCAATTCTGCAAGCTGCGCCTCGAAATCGGCCTCAGTCACTTCGACAGGACCCTTGCGCATAAATATAGTGCTGGCCGCGCCTATCACAGGATTAACCGGCTCCTTAGCCTCCGCGACAACACTGAGCGCCAGCATCACGGCGCTAAGTCCCATTACCTTCTTAAGTTTCATTTCTCTCACTCCATTTGCGATTCTGAATCTACACAGGCCGGGAAGTATACCAGACACAGGCAAAAAAAAACCCGCTCCGGGTCTTCCCCGGAGCGGGCCGTTAAGGCCGAGTATTACTTAAATTCGACTGTTACGCCACACGTCGCCCCAGCCGGACAGTTGTCGGTAATGGTGTAGGACGGATCTATGGGTGAGCCGCTGGTTCTGTTGCCACTGCGGATATTGATGTAATAGTCGCCTGTAGCGATCGGGCACTGGTAGTCGGAGGTGCTGTTCTGCGTATAGAACAGCGTGCTGTACCCCCCCTCCCCACGGCACAGATAGGTCAATGGTATGCCGGTCTGGCTAAAATCACCCGGACATTTCGAAATATTGACGATAACTGAATTCGAACTGACGGTATTATTTGGTACCCAGCTTAGTTGTCCGGAACGGGATGGGTTCGGACCATCCGCCGTGAACTTGAGGGCAGCAATCTCATTTTGCTGAATAGGGTACAACTTCTTGCCTGTCGTGCCTTGGGGTGTCCATGCCACAGTGTAATTAGTGACCCTTAACCCAGCAGGAACGGCAGGACAATTACCTGGCGGTGGCGTCGACGACGTGACATTAACCGTCACTGAGTTTGAAGCAGCTCCGGCGCCTGAGCCATTAGTCCCCGTCACTGTGTAGGTAAAGCTGCCCACACTGGGAAAGGCGAGTGTCGCTGAGGAACCTGAGGCAGTTGGCGGCCCGCCCGTCCAAGCATAACTGGCCGGGCTGTTCGTGCAGTTCGCCGTCAAGGTGGAGGTCTGTGTCGGCGAAATAGCCGTTGCAGACGCACCTAAGCTACAAACTGGAACGCCGAGGAGGAGGCCGCCGGAACCGCCAGTACCGCCAGTACCGCCAGCAGGCGTTCCGGTGACCGTGACATTTCCCGCGGAGTCGATGCTCACACCCGTGATAGTACCGCCACTGTTAATACCACCACTGAGGGTTAATACACCTGCACCGCTGATCTGGGTCGTCAAGGCAAGGGCCAAGACGGCGGCTACTCTGGAAAGATATCTGATCTTCATGTAATTAAACCTCGCTGTAGTGAATAAGCGTCAGGGGCTGTAACTGCGCAGTATTGTGCTATGCAATAAGCATGCACGTCAATAATAATTTTCTTACAGTCTAGACAAATCTAATCTAACTCTTTAATCAAAATAAGATTTTTTTCCTGACTGCTAAATACCGAAAAGAGTCGGGCAAAATACAGCGGCAAGTTTTTGTCACTTGCTGGCATAAACCGTCGTACCCTGATTAGACATTTTGTCACGTACCTTCGCAACATGACCCACATGCTTAATTAACCAGGGAATGCAGAGTAAACAAAAGCAAAAAGCAGGTAAAAAAAAGCGGGGCCGTTAAGCCCCGCTGCTATAAGCCGCATTTGTATCAACCCACTAGGGAGCTGGTTAGTGACTGTCGTATCACTATTGGATGCTGCGAGTAAACCTATGGTCAAACGACACACCATAGTTAGCCAACACACCCGCAGTTACATTATTGTTAACAAAGTTCTCGACAGCGAAGCCGATCACAGGCAACCCGTTGTACCGCGCACCAGAAGGAGGCGGGCCCTGGACACTAAACATACGATGCAACGGATCGTTGAAGGTCAGCTTCATCCAGCCGTTTTTCTCCGGAAAATCCGTCGGGACGTTGACATTGAGCTTCAGCTTGTCAGACTTCAGGGCGTTGGTGTTATTGAAGGTAATAACATTGGTTTCCCAGCACAAGGAGTTGACACCGCCAGCGGGCTGCGGCGAGAAGTCCAGTTGTGATGTCGGAGTACGCTCTTCACGATCATAGATGGTCAGCGAAACCGTCTCACAGGCGCCGCCCGTGGTCGGCGGGAAGGTAGTCGGGTTGTTCGTACCCGGCCGCGAGCCACCCGCACCAAAGTTGGTGGTGAAGGGTTGTCTTACCACCAACGGGTTACCTACAGAGCCAGTCCCGCCAGGATGCACGACATAAAGTTGCTTGGTCGGATGAGTGATAACCCAGTCCGTAGACGCAGCCAGGCCGGCTTCCACCGTGTACTCATTCAAGACATCCGGGTGCATCATGGTTGCGGTTACCGCATTAAGGCCCGCTGAGGGTATGGGAGCGGCCGCCCAGCTCTGACTCACAGCGGCACCGTTGTTAAATACAACGCTGGTAGGCGGCGCAGCGCTGGTCAGGTTGGGCAGCAAATCGCCAGGACCGCTATGCAATACAATATTCGTATTGAAGGAGTCCAGCATCGTGGCGTTAACCTGGTTGCCCGTTCCGCCTGCGCCATTAATATAAAAGGCACCCGAGTAGAGACCGCCTGAGTTAAGGCCTACGCTTGTCGCAGTAGCGCCTCCACCCCATGTGGCTGTGGCACCCCAAGCGTTGATCAGATTGGTGCAGCTAAATGGCACGCCATTAGTGTGGGTCGCCCAGGCATTCGGCTTGAACGGAGTTTGGTTTCCGGCCACCGCCGTTCCCGACGCATCGAGGGAGTCGCTCAGGGTACCCATCTCGATGATTTCAATGTGCCCCTCGCGGGTACGCGCCAAGGAGGTGTCTTCACCGTCGAAACCACTGGTAGGGCCGGTGGGGCCGGTGTACTGGAAGTTACGGAAGGCGACGCCTGCCGATGTAACCGTAGGAACTGTGCATGTCTTGTCGTTAGTGAGTATCTTGGCCCCGGTGGTGCCATCAGCGGTAATTGCGGCGGTCCAGATGTCATTCCTGGAGAGGTAGACGTTAAAGTCCAACACCTCTCGGCTGTTCTTGCCCTCCAGAATACGCACCTTCACGACCTTGCCATTGGCGGTGGTATTGGTGACATAGATATAAGTGTCGGTACCGCCCTGGACGGTATAGTAGGGGATCAATGCAACCTGCCCCAGCCCGTCGGGATTCACATTTACCGCGCCCGCGGTGCCCGCGATGGCGGCAAGTACTGCGGTTGTCAACAATTTCTTCTTCATTTATACACTCCTTTTTGCTGGGGTTGTACTTAAGTTATCTAAGCTGTGTTGCAGCTTGTTTTATGGGTGCTGCATGTTTTACAACAAAAACCATGACCAGTGCAAGTCTTTTTTATACTTAATTTTACGGCGTACTGTCATCACCTCGTCATAAACTGCTTACTCACGGATGGCCAGCCCCGACTCGGCTCAGGGGATGTACCACCATTGGCTATCCACTTTTACCCACTTCTCTGTTACACCGTTTTTCATCTGATACTCTTCAAAACCCTTAACCATCGGGCGGTAATCCAAACCTAGCTCTACTGTGCATAGCTCCGGCTGGCACTTCACGGACTTGAGTTCAGCTTTTTTCCACTCTACCAGACCACTCTTAAGTTTTGCTTCGTAGGCGGCATACGGCGTGGCGCTACGGTATCCGGGGCCAAGGTAGCCATAAGCCTTTTTGAAATCACCCGCCATGAGCGCATGCCAGCGTTCAACGGCGCGTTCCCCGACCCGCTCTTCATCTGTAATCGTGCTTTGCCATGCTAGGTAGCCCGCTATAGCCACCACTCCGAGCACAGCTACCAGCCCTGCTAAATATTTTCTAACGCGGTTCAACCTTGGAGTTCCTTTTCCTTAAATTCGCAAGCCCTAATTCACTCAATGCATCTGTCTATCGGTAGACATTGAGTAGGGCCGCTCCAAAGCATCTACCTATCATAAGCTTGGCTAAGCGTAGGGTGATTCGTAAGAATCGTCAAGCCCTTTTGTATCATTTTAGAATAATTTTTATTTTAAATACCACAAAACTTTATTTATGTTGTTTTTTTGCAACAAAACTTATCTATCTACAATTTCAATTTCGACTTGATACAAAGCAATATTTGCGCCAGCATACAATTATCAGGATTTGAGATCAAGCAAAACTAACTCCAGGCCGTGTGCCCAATTAGGTAAGGCAATAGCAAAGGTGTCTGTAAGCTTAGTATTGGACAAGATCGAATAGGCAGGACGTGCCGCGGCGGTAGCATAACCGGCGCTGGGAATAGGACTAAACTGGGGCATGGGGCGGTTTGCTGCACTTGTATGGCGCAATTTTTCCATTGCTGCCTGAGCAAAGCCGTACCACGAGGTTTCACCGCCGCAACTGAGATGGTAGACCCCGGTGACGTACGGGGAAGAGCGACAGCGAAGGGTTCTACTAATGTCGGTCCAGTGCGGCGCCGCTTTGCCATCTGGCGCGTAAAGTATTTGTCCCAGAATTTGCGCGGTGGCTTGGGCGATGAAGCGGCTCCAGGTCGGCGCGCCGATTTGGTCGTCCACGATCCGTAATTCCTTTTTTTCCTGGGCCAGGCGCAGGATGGTCAGCAGAAAATTCTTGCCGCGCGCGCCGTATACCCAGCTCGTGCGCAGTATGAGATATGGCGCGCCTACAGCCTGGATGGCGAGCTCACCTGCCAGCTTGGTCTTGCCATAGACATTTAACGGGTGAGGTTCGTCGTCCTCGGTATACGGGCTGCGCTTTGTGCCGTCGAAGACGTAATCGGTGGAATAGTGTATCAGCGCGGCGCCCAGGCGCTTGGCCTCCTCCGCCAGGATGCCGGGGGCGATGCCGTTGATGGCCATGGCAAGCTCCGCTTCCGCTTCGGCCTTGTCCACCGCGGTGTAGGCGGCGGCGTTGATGATGAGTGAGGGGCGGATCTCTCGAACCGTTTTGCGTATGCTGTCGGGATTGGCGAGGTCCATGCCCTGATGGTCCAGCGCAACCACTTCGCACACGGTAGCCAGACAGCGTTCCAGTTCCCACCCTACTTGCCCGGATTTTCCGAGCAGCAGAACTTTGCAGGGCGGCGCTTTCACGCCGCGAACTGGCCGCGCATCATCTTCGGCAGCTTCGATTGCGTCATGCCCGGAGCCTCGGCTTTGTCTGTTCGTGCTTCTTCCCGATCTGCGCTTGATGCCGTGCATGGCCGAAGCTGTGAGGATGTTACTCATAGGTCAGTAAGTAAGACTACACTTCCCATCGCGTCCCCGCCCCCTGTGCAGGGGGTGAGGCAGCAAAGCTGCCGAACGGGTGCACAAGGATGTGCACCCTGGACTTTTGCGCGGCGCAGGAAGCATAGCGCAAAAGACAGGGTGGGGGTAGTAAAATAGGGTATTTATTCAGGAGTCACCTCATAAGCATTGTTGCCTTACTTTGTGACTCCTGAGTAAGGTTCGTTCAGCGATGTAGTTCCGGCCCATTTGTCATGCGACCCAAGGGTTGAGAATTGAAACGCCAGCCGGCTCGAAATCGGCCACATTCCGCGTCACGACCGTCATCCCATGCACCAGGGCCGTTGCGGCGATGAGGGCGTCGCGAACAGGGCGCGGGTCAGGCACATGAAGTCGTGCGCTGCGTTGAGCAACAGCGGTATCGACGGCCAATATGCGACCAGTGAAGGCCGGCAAGACGTGGCCGTTCAGCCACGCCCGGAATAGGGCTCCCTGCGCTGGGTCGCGGCGTTCGGCCAGCAATACACCGATCTCCAATTCCTGGACGGTAATCGCTGACAAATACAAATCGGCGGCATCTATGCTGTCGGCCCAATCTGCAACGTGACTATCTGCTTTCCCAAGGCGGATTTTCCGCAACTCAGACACGACATTGGTGTCGAGGATGTACATCAGGAGAGGTCCGCCGGTTGTGCGAGGTCGCGCCATTGCGGGATTTCAAGTTCAATGTCCTCGACGCCGGGCATCGCCAACAAGTCGGCGATCTTCGTTCGCCCACCACTGATTTTCTTGTACTCATCGAACGTCAGCAGCACATGCGCCGGTCGGCCGCGATCCGTGATGAACACCGGGCCATCCTTGGCCGCCTTCTTGGCCTTGCTGGTGTCCTGGTTGAACTCGCGGCTTGATAGGGTTGTGATCGTCATGATGACACCTCGCATTCTCGGTTAATGTATGTACGTTACTACATTAACCATTGGCGCGCAACCATGCGCAAGCCTTTTGGACGCCAAGATCACCAAGAAAAGGCTTGAATTGTAAGGAAAAGTCTTAGCGTTCCTGGCGTCTTGGCGGTTCAGCGTGAATAGATCAGAGATTCCCTAATTCAACCGCCTTGAAGGACATGCCTGCGGCGTCTTTGGCCGAGACGATGGGATCGGCCTGCAACGGCCAGGCGATGGCGAGATCGGGATCATCCCAACGCAGGGTGCGTTCAAACTCGGGAGCGTAGTAATCGGTGGTTTTGTACAGCACCTCGGCGGATTCGGAGGTGACGAGAAAGCCGTGCGCAAAGCCGGGCGGTATCCAGAGCTGGCGCTTGTCTTGCGCCGACAGACTGACGCCTACCCAGCGCGCGAAGGTCGGCGAGCGTTTGCGGAGGTCCACGGCGACATCATATATTTCCCCCGCGATCACGCGCAGCAATTTTCCCTGCGGCTGTTTGATCTGATAATGCAGACCGCGCAATACGTTGCGGGACGAGCGCGAGTGATTGTCCTGTACGAATTCTCCGGTGACGCCGGTGTGCTGCGCAAAGACCTTTTTGTTGTAGCTTTCGAAAAAGAAACCGCGCTCATCGCCGAACACCTTGGGTTCGAGGAGCAGTACATCAGGGATGGCGGTTTTAATGACGTTCACTGTTCAATCACCTGCTTTCACCGCGGAGGACGCAGAGGAAAGCTTTAATCCGTTTACTACACGCTTGATGCCATCTTTCATACGCAGAACATTAAAGTTCAATAGATAGCCCAAACGCATCTCACTAAGTCTTAAATAGCTCAAAAGCTGTGCGGTATGAATAGGCAACAGTTTTTCCACCGCCTTTAACTCCACTATCACACAATTAGCCACCACCAAATCTAGCCTGTAACCTGCATCCAGGTTAAGGCCGTCATAATAAACCGGCAATAAAACTTGACGTTTGACGTCCAAACCTTGCTTGCTGACTTCGTGAAATAGACAGGCTTCATAAGCGCTCTCTAATAAGCCGGGGCCCAACGCTGAATTAACCTTAATCGCCGCCCCCAATATCACTTCACCGATCTCATTTTCATTCATTAGCGTTCCTAAAAGTTTTACTGCGGAGGACGCGGAGGAGCAATAAACCATTTTGATCTTATTCCTCTGCGGTAAATCGTATTTATCTTTGGATTTTCCTCTGCGGCCTCTGCGGTGAATGAATGATCTTAAAATATCTTTTCATTGAGTACCCGCAGCAGGTATTGGCCGTACTCGCTTTTCTTCAATGGCTGTGCAAGTCCTTCAACCTGCGCCGCAGTGATATAGCCCATACGGTAGGCGGTTTCTTCCGGGCAAGCGATCTTGAGGCCTTGACGTTTTTCGATGGTTTCGATGAATTGCGCGGCCTGCAATAAGGAATCGTGCGTGCCGGTATCGAGCCAGGCCATGCCGCGGCCCATCAATTCGACGTCCAGTTCACCGCGATCAAGATAACATTTGTTGACATCGGTGATCTCCAGTTCGCCGCGCGCCGAGGGTTTTATGGATTGGGCGATCTCAACCACGCGGTTGTCGTAGAAATAAAGACCCGTCACGGCGTAGCGCGATTTGGGTTGGGTGGGTTTTTCCTCCAGGCTGACGGCCTTTCCATTACCGTCGAATTCGACCACGCCGTAGTGTTCGGGCTGCTGCACGGGGTAGGCGAACACGGTGGCGCCGGAGGTCTTTCCGGCGGCGGCTTGCAGTGTGTGGGAAAAGTCGTGGCCGTAAAAAATGTTGTCGCCCAGTACCAGGGCGCAGGGGGCGTCGCCGATAAATTTTTTACCGATAATAAAGGCCTGCGCCAACCCTTCCGGCGCGGGTTGGATGGCGTAGGAGATGTCCAAGCCCCACTGGCTGCCATCGCCCAGCAATTGTTCAAAGCGTGGGACATCTTGAGGGGTCGAGATCAATAGAATGTTGCGGATACCCGCCAGCATGAGGGTGGTGAGCGGGTAGTACACCATCGGCTTGTCATAGATGGGGAGCAGTTGTTTGGAGACTGCGTAGGTGACGGGATAGAGCCGCGTGCCGCTGCCGCCGGCGAGAATGATACCTTTACACCGTGAGGGGTGAGGCGTGAGGGGTGAGGAGCTAGGGGTCATTTAGTTTTCCGCTTTCTTAAGGACGTCATTAGGCCACCAACGAGTCCAAAGATTTTATCAATCCTTGCCATCAGTTGGTGGCTCTGACCAAGGTATCCTAATTCATTTGCAATAATAACCTGCGTTTCCAGTTCGCTCAGCGACCCTCTGGCAATAGAAAGGAACTGGAGAAATTCCTTGTCACCTGTTCTGGCCGCCCCCTCGGCTATATTGCTTGGTACAGAAATAGCCGCTCTGCGAATCTGATTTGTCAACCCGTAGGCTTCTTCGCGCGGGAAGTCAGTCGTTGCCCGGTACACCTCTTTAACGAGAGCTATTGCCTCCTGCCACGCCAGCAATTCATGATGCTTCCTCCTCACGCCTCACCCCTCACGCCTCACCCCTTACCATATTGTTGCGCCATCCATTCCCTATAGGCTCCATTGTTCACCTGCCCTACCCAGTCCTGATGGTCGAGATACAATTGCACCGTTTGGCGCAGGCCGTCAGCGAAACTGGCCTCCGGCCGCCAGCCGAGCTCGCGTTCGATCTTGCGGGCGTCTATCGCGTAGCGGCGGTCGTGGCCGGGGCGGTCGGTGACGTGTTTGATGAGCGAGGTGTGCGGGCGATAGGCTGAGCCGGGGACGAGTTCGTCCAGTAAAGTGCAGAGGACTTGAATGACCTCCATATTGGTTTTTTCGCTCCAGCCGCCGATGTTGTAGGTTTCCCCTATCTTGCCCTTGGCGAGCACGGTGCGGATCGCCGCACAATGATCGCCCACGTAGAGCCAATCACGGATCTGTTTGCCGTCGCCATACACGGGCAGGGGCTTGCCTTGCAGGGCGTTGCAGATCATCAGCGGGATGAGCTTTTCGGGATATTGATAAGGCCCATAGTTATTCGAGCAGTTGGTGGTGAGGGTGGGTAAACCGTAAGTGTGGTGATAGGCGCGCACCAGATGGTCGGCGGCAGCCTTGGAGGCGGCATAGGGGCTGTTCGGCGCGTAGGCGGTTTGTTCGCTGAAGGCGGGATCGTTTGGGCCGAGGGCGCCGTAGACTTCATCGGTGGAGACGTGCAAAAACCGGAAGGCGTTTTGCGCCGTGCTGTCCAGTCCATGCCAGTAGGCGCGCGCCTCTTCGAGTAATGCGTAGACCCCGACGACGTTGGCCTGGATGAATTCGCCGGGGGCGTGTATGGAGCGGTCCACGTGACTCTCGGCGGCAAAGTTCACAATCGCGGTGGGGCGATGCTGCGCCAGGAGTTGCCGCACCAGGGGACGGCCGGCGATGTCGCCGTGGACAAAGATGTGCCGCGCGTCATTCTTAAGAGACATGAGATTATTGAGATTGCCGGCATAGGTCAGCTTGTCGAGATTGACGACCGTGCCGCCGGTTTTTGCTATCCAGTCGAGGACGAAATTAGAGCCGATGAAGCCCGCGCCGCCGGTGACTAATAGTGTATCCATAGTGCGTGATTACTCCCTGTTGTAGTTGTCCGCGAAACGTACGATATCGTCTTCGCCGAGGTAACTGCCCGACTGCACCTCAATCATTTCGAGCACCAGGGCGCCCGGATTCTCCAGGCGGTGCCGCACGCCGATCGGGATGTAGGTGGACTGATTTTCGCTGAGCAGAAAGACTTCTTCGCCGCGCGTCACCTTGGCCGTGCCCTTGACGACGATCCAGTGTTCCGCCCGGTGATGATGCATCTGCAATGACAGCGCCGCGCCGGGACGCACACAGATGCGCTTCACCTGGAAGCGCGGACCCGCATCCACGCCCTCGTAGGTACCCCACGGGCGGTGTACCTTGCGATGCGTCTTGTATTCTTCGCGTTGTTCGGTCTTGAGTTTGGCGACGATCTCTTTGACATGCTGGGCATGATCTTTGTGGACCACCAGCACGGCATCGGCCGTTTCCACCACAATAATATCTTCTATACCGACCACTGCCAAAAAGCGGTGCTGCGCGATCAACAAGGCGTTTTGGGTGGCATGCGTGGATACGTCGCCGCGAATCACGTTGCCCTGCGCGTCCTGCGGGCACACCTCCCACAAGGCCGGCCAGGCGCCGATGTCGGACCAGCCTGCATTGAGCGGGATGACCACCGCATGAGCGGTCTTTTCCATGACCGCGTAATCAATCGAGTCGCTGGGGCAGGCGCTGAACAAGGCGGCATCCGGACGATAAAAATCGCCGTCTTTTTTGCCCTGCGCGCAGGCCGCACGGCAGGCGGCTGCAATGTCGGGACGGTGTTCATCAAGTTCATTCAGCCAGGTCTCCGCACGCATCATAAAAATGCCGCTATTCCAATAATAACGTCCGTCGGCGAGATAGCTTTCCGCAGTGTTGAAGTCGGGCTTTTCCACGAAGGCCGCCACCCGGTAGGCGTTATTCTCGGAGAGCGGTTCGCCCTGCTTGATGTAACCATAGCCGGTCTGCGGCGAGGTGGGGACGATGCCAAAGGTGACCAGCGCGCCTTGCGCGGCCAGTTCTGCGCCTTGCCGCACCGCCGTCACAAACGCGGCGCGGTCCTGGATGACATGATCGGAGGGCATGACAAGCATGACGCCGTCTTGTGACGTACACGGAAGTACTAATGTCGCGGGAGGCAGGATGCCGGGAGCGACCCCGCCCTGGGTGATGGCGAGCGCCGCCAGAGTGAGCGCCGGCGCGGTGTTGCGTCCTGCGGGTTCGAGAATAATATTCGAGGGCTTGCCGCCCAACTGGCGGATCTGTTCCGCCACCAGAAAGCGGTGTTCTTCGTTACAGACCACGATCGGCTCGGCGGCCTCCTTGACTCCTTCTAAATGACAAACGGTCTCTTGCAGCAAGGTGCGTTCGCCGACCAAGGCCAGCAGTTGTTTGGGATAATGCTCGCGGGAGAGCGGCCACAACCGGCTGCCGGAACCGCCGGAGAGGATGACTGGATGTATGACCATGTTCTTAGTATGCAGACCGCGGGGAGTAAATTTAACACTCTTTGCTATACTACCGCGAATTCATTCCCTTTTTACACCCCTACCCATGCCCTCATTGCCATCGTTGCGTTACACCCTGTCATTTTTCCTGACTCTGAGCCTGCCTTTGACGAGCTTCGGCGCTGACACGTGTGTCCCCGTCGCGCGCTGGGTGACTCCCGGAAATGAGCGGGCCACTCCATTGGACAGTCCGGATTTGATGACGCGCCTTGCGCAACGGCGGGTAGTATTACTGGGTGAGGTGCATGACAGCTTTGAACACCACCGTTGGCAATTGCAAACCCTCGCTGCACTTTATGCCAGACGGCCGGACATGGTGTTGGGCTTTGAGATGTTCCCGCGCCGCGCGCAAGACGTGCTTGACCGCTGGGTGGAGGGGAAGCTTAGTGAGGCCGAGTTCCTGAAGCAAAGCGAGTGGCATAAGGTGTGGAATTATGATCCGTCGCTCTATATGCCGTTGTTTCACTTCGCGCGCATGAACCGGATTCCCATGCTGGCGCTCAACGTGGATCGGGGTCTGACCACGAAGGTGCGCGAACTAGGCTGGGACGCGGTGCCGGAAAGTGGACGCCAAGGGGTGTCCAAGCCCGCCCCTGCGCAGCCGGCCTATCTCGAAGAACTATTAGGGGTCTATCAAAAGCACCGCCGGCCTGATACAGGGCATGGGGACACACCCAGGGATGCTAAACCGGTCGCGCTCGATGACCCCGATTTCCTGCGCTTTGTGCAGGGCCAGCAGGTGTGGGATAGGGCCATGGCGGAGGCGATCGCTCAAGCCGTGAAGAAAACGGATAGTGCACTCGTCATCGGCATCATGGGCGCGGGCCACGTCATGCACCGCTACGGCGTGCCCTATCAACTGGAAGACCTCGGCGTGGCCGACAGCGCCGTGCTGCTGGCCTGGGATCAGGAACGTGACTGTAAGGATCTGAAACCGGGCATCGCCGACGCCGTGTTCGGTATAGCGGCCCCTGCCGAGACTATCAAAACCGGCAAGCCGCGCCTGGGAATTATCCTGGATGGCGCTGAAGGAAAGGTGCGCGTGTCCAAGGTGATGGAAGGTGGCGTGGGCGACGACGCCGGCATCATTGCCGGTGACGTGCTCATCGAGATGGCGGGCGTCAAGATCAAAGCGGCGACCGACGTCAGCGCCATCGTGCAGAGCCAGGCGCCGGGAACCTGGCTGCCCATCACACTGAGCCGCGAGGGGCATGAGTTTGACATCGTCGCTAAATTCCCCGCATCGCCGTAGCATAACAGGCCGAATGAATTCGGCCCTTCTGGTTATTCTTTGCTTAATCAGCCTCTCGGCCTGTGCCATACAGGAAGGTATCCAGGGCGGCGATCCACGGATCACCGGGCTGCATCACGACCTCAAGGTGCGTCTCGAACCGGCCAGCCAACAGCTTGCGGCGGAGGATGTGGTCACCCTTAACGCACAAGGCACGATCAGCTTTGCGTTGGGTGGGCAGTTCACGGTTACACGGCTGAGCTTGGA
Source organism: Gammaproteobacteria bacterium (assembly GCA_016195665.1). Lineage (NCBI taxonomy): Bacteria > Pseudomonadati > Pseudomonadota > Gammaproteobacteria > Gammaproteobacteria bacterium. The sequence continues at coordinate 30,500 of JACPZD010000004.1, forward strand.
TGGCAAGGACCTGCCGGTAAAGCCGAGTGAAGAATCCAAGGGCATATCCACCTGGCGGCTTGAACTTGATGGCCCTGCCTCCCATCACACCCTCTGGCTCAGTTACCACGGCCAATTGCAGCCCCTCGACACCCGCCTCGATCACCGCGAGGTGCTGGGTTTCATCCCCGCCATGGCGGATACTCAGGGCAGCTATCTCCCCGCCTCCGGCTATCAGCCTTCGTGGTATCCCCGCTTTGACACCGATGCGTTTACCTATAGCGTGTCCCTCGATCTCCCCGCCGAACAGCGCGGTCTGGTCCCCGGCCGGCTCGTCAAGGAAGACCTTCAGCAGGGGCGATACCAGGCCCGATTTGAATTCAAACAACCGGCGGAAGGAATAGATCTGCTGGCCGGCCCCTACCAGATCAAGGAGATCATGCACGACGGCCTGCGCCTGCGCACCTACTTCCATCCTGAAATCGCAGCGCTAGCGGACGATTATCTTAACTCGATCAGCGCGTACCTCGATCGCTATAAAAAAACGATAGGCCCTTACCCGTTTAGCGAATTCAGCATCGTCTCCAGCCCCTTGCCCACCGGTTTCGGTATGCCCACGCTCACCTATCTCGGTATCAGCGTCTTGCGTCTGCCCTTCATCCGCACCACCTCGCTCGGCCACGAGATTTTGCACAACTGGTGGGGCAACGGCGTGTACATTGATCTCATTCACGGCAACTGGGCCGAGGGTCTCACCACCTTCATGGCCGACTACGCTTACAAGGAACAGGAAGGCCCCGATGACGCACGCGCGATGCGGCTCCAGTGGCTGCGCGACTTCGCCGCGATCCCGCCGGGGCAGGATCAACCCTTGAGCCGATTCGCATTCCGCAGCCACAACACCTCGGAGATCGTCGGCTATCACAAATCGGCGTATATTTTTTTGATGCTGCGCGACCGGATAGGCAAGCCGGCCTTCGACCGGGCGCTGCGCAATTTCTGGAAGGAAAAACAGTTTCAAACCGCGAGCTGGAAAGATTTGCAGCGGGCCTTCGAGACGAGTTCGGGGGAAAATCTGGATATTTTTTTTGAACAGTGGATCGTCCGCGCGGGCGCCCCGCAACTGAACGCCGTTTATCTCAAGGCCGAACCCAAACCGGGTGGCGCCTACCTCGCCTCTTTTACCTTAACCCAATCCGCACCGGCCTACGCGCTACGAGTACCCGTCACCCTCAAGACTCAGACCGGCACTGTCGAACGCTTGGTGGAGCTAAACGAAACCGAACAGCCTTATACCCTGGAGCTGGACGCCCAACCGCTGACACTCAGCATAGATCCCGACCTTAGACTGTTCCGGCGCATCACCGACGCCGAGATGCCGCCGCTGCTGCGTCAGGTGATGACCGATCCTGCGACAATCACAGTGGTGGCCGGACGTGATGCCGCGCTACACAAAACCGCGGCAGAGCTGGCGGGAAAATTACTCGATAACACCCCTCGCATTACGGATGACAGTACCGCTCTGCCCTCAGGTCAGCTGCTGGTGATTGGAACACATGACGAGACCGCCGCCTTCCTGCAAAAACATCATCTGCCCGCCGTTCCGCAACAGCTTGCCGGTGACGTACAGGGAAGAGCGACAGCGAAGGGTTCTACTAATGTCGCGGGAGGCAGGACGCCGGGAGCGACCAAAGGCAGCGCCCGCGTTTGGGCCGCCAGGCAGAAGAACGGCAAGATCGTCGTGGTAGTCTCCGCGGCGAACACCGAGGCGCTGCAGGCGCTCATCCGCCCGCTTCCGCATTACGGGAAGGAGAGTTATCTCGTGTTTGAGAATAGCAAGGTGATTGAGCGCGGCGTGTGGCCCGCGGAGGGGAAGGTCTGGAATTTCCCGGCGGCCGATAAATAAGGGATCAAGCAGCAAGGCCGGGGGGGATATGAATCGGCAATAGATGAGCCGCCTTGGCATCGAGCACTGTTATCTCGCCGATTCCCGTTTCAGTCATGCCCACATTTACGTTCCAGCCATAAGAGATGTCTTTAATGATTTTCTCGTTGCTGAATTTAATAAAAAGAATGTCGTCTTTTTCATCGTAGCTAATGTCCATGACTCACTCCATTAATTCCCAGTTAACCATAACCGTCTTTACCACTAATCTATCTTCCACTACTATGGCCGCGCAGATCAGATTATCTCCACGATCTGCGATTTCCATGGAAATCCACATGCGCTTCTCATCTTTTTTGTGTATTGTTCTGTGTTCAATGATGTCGAATAGCTGATCTTGACTGAGATCGCGGCCCCCCAATCTGGCTTCGGCGTGCGCAGTAATTACTATTTCTTCGCCAAATCGGGTACTGAACAACGATAGCTCCCACATACACCGTTAGTTGAGACGTAACCAGCATAAAGCTTTGTTCACGTTCTTTGCAAGTTTGGAAAACAGCAATGCACCTATCCGTCCTCAGCAGTCTCGATGACATCCCGGCCGCTGACTGGAACAGACTGGCGGGAGATGCCAACCCGTTCCTGCGCCACGAATTTCTCGCCGCCCTGGAGCGCCACCGTTGCGTGGGTGCGGCGGCGGGCTGGATTCCGCAATACCTCGCCGCTTTTGAGCAAGACCGGCTGGTCGGCGCGGCGCCGATGTATCTCAAGGATAACTCTTACGGCGAATTTGTCTTCGACTGGGCCTGGGCCGACGCCTACCGGCGCAGCGGGTTGCGCTACTACCCCAAGCTGGTGGTGGCCGTGCCTTACACCCCCGCCACCGGCGCGCGGCTGTTGCTCGCCGAAGATACACCGCAGATTGCAGACGCGCTTATTGCAGGCGCGCTCGAGCATGCACAACGGCTCAAGGTCTCTTCACTGCATTGGTTGTTTACCACCGAACAAGACACCCGGCGCCTCGAAGCCCACGGCCTGATGCGCAGAACCGGTTGTCAGTTCCATTGGCACAATCAGAGTTATCGCGATTTCGATGACTTCCTTGCGCAGTTGACCGCTGAAAAACGCAAAAAGATCAAACGCGAGCGGCGCTTCGTGCGTGAGGCGGGCATAGAAATCGAGGTGTTGAACGGCCGGCAAATCTCCGCCGAACAGTGGGAGATCTTCCACCGCTTTTATAGCTCGACCTTTCTGAAGCGCGGCGGGATCGCATCTTTAAGTCTCGGATTTTTCCAGGAGATCGGGCGGACGATGGCCGATAACGTCGTGCTGGTGCTGGCTAAACATCAAGGCCGCTACGTCGCGGGGGCCTTTAACCTGCGCGGGACTGACACCCTGTACGGGCGGCACTGGGGTTGCTGCGAGGAATTTCACAGCCTGCACTTCGAGGTCTGTTATTACGCCGCCATCGAGCATTGTATCGCGCTGGGCCTTCAGCGCTTCGAGGCCGGCGCACAGGGCGAACACAAGCTCAGTCGCGGCTTTCTGCCCACGCCCACATGGTCGGCGCATTGGCTGAGTCACCCCGCCTTCAGCCAGGCCGTCGAGGAGTTCCTCAGCCACGAGCAGGACAACATGGCGTATTATATGAACGAACTCGGCGAACACACTCCTTACAGGCAATGCCCCACATGAACGCTGTTATGGATGAACGGGTGAATATCCCCTGTTGGCTCAGCGCAGAGGACCAGAAATTCCCTGACGTGAATCTGGCCTTGCGCGAGCCCGATGGGCTGTTGGCGTTGGGTGGCGATTTGAGCCCCGAACGCCTGCTGGCAGCCTACCGGAAAGGGATTTTTCCGTGGTACAACGAGGGGCAACCCATTCTATGGTGGTCGCCCGATCCGCGTGCCGTATTGTTCCCGTCGCGCGTGAAGATTTCGCGCAGTCTGCATAGAACTCTCAAGCAGGGCCGCTACCGGGTTACGATGGATCAGGCCTTCCGCAGCGTGATGGAGGGCTGCGCCGAACCGCGCAACGGCGTCCCGGGGACCTGGATCACGCGCGCCATGATAGAGGCCTATACCGATCTGCACAAAAGAGGGTTCGCACATTCCATAGAGACCTGGCGCGATGGCCGGCTGGTGGGCGGACTTTACGGCGTTGCGCTGGGGCGAGTGTTCTTCGGCGAATCCATGTTCAGCCGCAGCCCGGACGCCTCCAAGGTCGCGCTGGTTTCCCTCGCCCGGCAGTTGGCAGCGTGGGGATACGGTCTGATAGACTGCCAAATCTACACCGAGCACCTGGCGAGCCTCGGGGCGGAGACCATCCCCCGCGAGATATTTACCTGTTTTTTGGAGCAGTGGGCAGAACAGCCCGGCCGAGACGCCCCTTGGCGCTTTCCGGTCGCTCCCGGCGTCCTGTGACGTACAAAGATGTACTAATGTCGCGGGAGGCAGGATGCCGGGAGCGATCCTCCCGCGACATTAGTAGAACTCTTCGCTATCGCTCTTCCCTGTATGTCAAAAGAGCATGACTGAATCTCGATCTCCACAAGTCTCCGGCACTGCGGCGCAGCCCGATATCCATGCCCTGGATTTTTATCTCGCCGGGCCGCACCCCTGCAATTATCTTCCCGGACGGATAGCCGGGACACTCTATGCCGATCCTTATCAGCCGGTCAGCACCGCCCTGTACAGCCGGTTGATAGATCACGGCTTCCGGCGCAGCGGCGAGTATCTGTACCGCCCGCACTGTCAGGGCTGCGAGGCCTGTATTCCGGTGCGCATCCCCGTCGCTGAATTCCAACCCAAGCGCAATCAACTCCGCACCTGGCGGCGCAATCAGGATCTCACGGTACGGACCGTGGACGGGCACTATCGGGAAGACCATTTCCAACTCTATCAGCGCTATCTGGCAAGCCGCCACCCCGGCGGCGGGATGGACGGCACCGCCCCTGAACAGTATCAAAGCTTCCTGCTCTGCCCTGGGCTGGATACCCTGCTCTACGAGTTCCGCAGCGGCGACCGGTTGCTGGCCGTGGCGGTGACCGACCGTCTCGAACAAGGCTTGTCGGCCGTATACACCTTTTACGATCCCGATCAGCCGGCGCGCAGCCTCGGCCGTTACTCCATCCTCTGGCAGATCCACGAGGCCCGGCGGCTAGGGTTGCCGTGGCTGTGTCTCGGCTACTGGATCAAAGAGTGCCGCAAGATGAGCTACAAAGATGAGTACCGCCCGCTGGAGACATACCGTCACGGACATTGGTCGCGTAGTGAGGAAAATTGACGCCCTGATGGTATAATGGTCAATTATATTGTTGGGCGCAAACACTGATGGCAAAAGAAGAACATATTGAAATGGAAGGCACGGTCATCGAGACACTGCCTAACACCATGTTTCGAGTCCGGCTCGAAAACGGCCATATCGTCACCGCGCACATCTCAGGGAAGATGCGCAAACATTACATCCGCATCCTGACCGGCGACAAGGTCACCGTGCAGCTTACCCCTTACGATCTTACCAAGGGCCGCATCTCGTTCCGGGCCCGGTGATAAACCCCTCACCCTAGCCCTTGTATGTTTCGTTTTGCTGGACATGAATGAGTTGGTTGATGGTTAATTCAGCCCGGCCCGGCAGCTCGATCAGCCCTAGGGACACCAAGCCCGTGGGAGAGCAAGGAGC